>NZ_JAGHZN010000049.1:0-79668 GCF_017746735.1 Roseofilum sp. Guam
CGTTATCTGGCTACTGGCAGCGATGACAAAACAGCCAAAATCACAGAAGTCGAGAGTGGGAAAACCCTGCATACCATTACTCACGAGGCTCTGGTCAAGGCAGTCGCTTTTTCCCCTGATGGACGTTATCTGGCTACTAGCAGCAATGACAAAACAGCCAAAATCACAGAAGTCGAGAGTGGGAAAACCCTGCACACCATTACTCACGAGGCTCTGGTCAGGGCCCTTTTCCCCTGACGGGCTTTATCTGGCTACTAGCAGCAATGACAAAACAGCCAAAATCACAGAAGTCGAGAGTGGGAAAACCCTGCATACCATTATTCACAAGGCTCCAGTCGGGGAAGTAGCCTTTTCCCCTGACGGACGTTACCTGGCTACTGGTAATGCAGACAAAACGGCTAAGATAACGGAAGTCGAGAGTGGGAAAACCCTGCACACCATTATTCACAAGGCTCCGGTCTGGAACATAGCCTTTTCCCCTGACGGACGTTACCTGGCTACTGGTAATGCGGACAAAACGGCTAAGATAACGGAAGTCGAGAGTGGGAAAACCCTGCACACTATCGATTACCAGGGAAGGATATGGGGCATAGCGTTTTCCCACAATGGACATTACCTAGCTACTGGCAGCACTGATAACACGGGTAAGATAACGCAACTGAAGACAGGCCAGACCACGCCATTACATGGTCACTGGGATGATGTTATTGATATAGCTTGGCATTCCGATGGAGACCGAATTGCGACGAGTTCACGAGATAGAACTGTGAGGCTGTGGACGAGAACAGGTCAGGAGTTAGCTGTATTTAAAGATCATCAAGGCTGGGTCTTCCTTATCCGTTGGGATGAAGAAGGTCACCACCTTACCTCTGTTGCAGTTTATAACAATCAGGTTACGATCAGACAATTGCCTGTAGAAACCCTAGAGGAGCTAATTGCACGGGGATGTCGTTGGGTGCGACCCTATCTGAACAGCAATAATAAGGAGATGAAGGAGTGCGAGAAGTATTGGGAGTAGGCAAGGGAATGGGGAATAGGTTTAAGTTGGTTCGAGAAAGTCGTAGAGAATTTCATCGGGTTCATCATCCATATCGTCATCGGGATCTGGCATCAATACGGTTTCAGAAATGGGGGTTTGCTGACTCGATGGGGCGCTCAATTGCTGTTGTCGCATGACGGTAACGAGGGTATGCAGTCGATTGACTGTTTGTTTTAACAGGGTGATCTCTCTTTCTAAGGCAACCAAGCGATCGCCGGAATTCGCTGCAACCTCTCCCAAATAAAGCGCGATCGCCTCTTGTACGACTTCTTGTGACGTTTTCTGGCGATCGCTGGCTATCTTCCCAATCTTCTCTTGCCAACTGCTACTGATGTTTACCTGCATGACTTGCTCCACCGAGATCTGTTGGTTATCAAGAATGGATATTATATCAAATCCTTAAATGGTTGCGACTTTCTGTGTACTGTAGAGACATGGTGGGTTCGTGCGGGTTGACAAAAATAGTTGTCAGTCTACAAGATTTGGGTATAACCCGCCCCTACAGATCTCTGTAGCGTAAATAAATAGATTTGATATTATAATAAGGAATCATCTGCTAACTCTTCCCCTTGAAGCTGATTAAAGCGCTCTAGCAGATCGGCTACTTCTAATCCTTCCCGTTCCTCGCCAGCAATATCTAAGATAATTTGTCCTTCATGTAACATAATGGTGCGATCGCCCATCATCAATGCCTGACTCATACTATGGGTGACCATGATCGTAGTTAACTGCTGCTCTCGAACAATTTTCTGGGTGAGCTGCAAGACAAAATGAGCCGTTTTCGGATCGAGAGCTGCCGTATGTTCATCTAATAATAAGACCTCTGTGGGAGCCAACGTAGACATCAACAGACTCACCGCTTGTCGTTGTCCTCCCGATAATAATCCCATGCGATCGCCTAATCTGCGCTCTAATCCCAATCCCAAACTGGCTAACTGTTCCCGAAACTGGGCGCGACGACGGTTGGGAAGCGCCAATTTTAACCCGCGAAAGCCTCCCCGTTGAACGGCTAACGCCATGTTTTCTTCAACCGTTAAATTCGCACACGATCCCAACAGGGGATTTTGAAACACTCTGGCGACCAACTTCGCCCGTTTCTGGGTTGGCCATAGGGTAACATTTTGATCGGCAATATAGATGTGTCCAGAGTCCGGCAGGCGATCGCCACTGACTAAATTTAACAGCGTCGATTTTCCTGCCCCATTGGAGCCAATGACAGTGACAAACTGCCTGGCTGGAACTTTGAGGGAAATCTGCCGTAGTGCTGGAGTTTCTAGAGCAGTACCCGGATTAAACGTGACACAAGCGCGATCGATTTCAATCATCCGTAGAGTCTTCCCCCTGATTCTGTTGATTGAGAAGAATATCTAGTATACGGCGATTCTCCGTTTGCAGCCCGCGAATCTCTTCTTGGTGTTGCCGCTCTTCGGTTTTTCTGGCGATCTCCGTTACAACCTAGTTTATTCATCTAATCTTCTTTTAATCTTAAGCTCAATTTTATGAGGTTCTGATTTAACTCGACTGGGTCTCAATCTGTCGAACTACGGTTAGCGCCGAATAGGATACACCTGCGGTTCCTTCTCCGGGATGGGTGGAGTCTCCGACTAACCAAAGGTTGCCGATGGGGGTGCGGTTGGCAAAGCCGAAGGGACCAAAGGTGGTTAAGCGTTGTCCCATACCACCCACGATACCGCGATCGCGCGCTGTATAGTTGGCAAAGGTTCTCGGTGTGGCGGCTTCGACGTGAATTAGGGTTTCTGGAGTCAAGTGGAAATACTGGCTTAAACGGGCGATCGCCGCTTCGGTAAATTGTTGCTTCAGTTGCTCGTAGTCTCCACCATTCCACCATTGCTCCGTATCCGTAAAGGAGGAGGCGGTAATGGTGGCTTTTCCTTCCGGTGCCCGTCCATCTCCTGGATGACTGACAGAGACAAACAGGGAATTATTCTCGCCAATGGGGCCATTATCATCATACAGAAATTGCAGATGGGGCGGGCAATTCTCTGGAATAGCAGCGTGTTCGACTCCTAGATAAACGACAAATGCTCCACTCGGTGAGGGGACTTGCTTCAGGCGCTGGCTGTACCCATTGGCGTATATTTTTGTGGCTAGATCGTCAGATTTCAACAGTTGTACCAAGTTATGAATGGTGACATTGGCAACCACATGATCGGCTGGTTCGCTCCAGGTTTCCCCGGTTTTCAGATTACGGATACGAACGCCGGTTACTCGCGCATTTTTGGTTTCAATTTGCTCGACGGTGTGGCGCATGAGGAGGGTAGCGCCATCTCGTTCTAGGGATTCCACGAGGCGATCGCTCAAAACTTGCATACTTCCTTGCAAATGATACAGCCCTTGGGGTTCCTGGGAAACACCCAGAGCGGTTGCCGCATACAAGAGGGCGGTTTCCGTGGTATCGACTTGGGAGTAGAGTTTCAGTTGCATGTCGAGGAAGGTTTTGAGACGGCGATCGTTCCCCACTCCCATCAACCTCAGTGTATCCCACACCGTCAACAGCGCAAACGGCACAGTAATCAACGTATCCGGGCGCATCGCCTGCACCAATTGCCACAAATCCCACAAATCTCGCGGAGGCAGCACCGGATCTCGCCCCTGAAACTGCCAACTCGCTTGAAATAGCGTATTCATCAACTGCCAAAAGGGTTCGCTTCCTGGAAACTGTTGCTGCCGTTCTTGTTGCCATTTTAGGGGATCTCGCCACACTGAAATCGGTTCTTTTTCCCCCGGCAAAAACACTGCACAAGCGGGATCGCAAGGCATTGCCTCCGGTAGCGCGATCTCCAGTTCCTCAAAGATGCGATGATGAATTCCCCCAGGCTCCAACCCCGCTACCTGCGTCGCTCCCACATCAAACGTAAACCCCCGCCGCTTAAACGTGGAAGCACATCCCCCCGGTACAATCGCTTGATCCAGGATCAGCACCGAATACCCCCGACGAGCCAGGAGTGCGGCGGTGGTTAAGCCACCAATACCTGCACCAACGACGATACAGCGAGGCTTAGAGGAGGAGTGAGACTGAGCCATAATCTGAGCAGTGAACAAGGGAACATTAACAATTGTAACGTTTCATTAAGTTTTTAGGGGGCTATAATTGCGCCAGAGAGCGTACTGTAAAAATCTCATCAGCTTTCAGAGGGGCAACCGCCGATTCAGGAACGATAACAGTATCAATTAATTTTCCTAGAGCATTAAACACTTCTAGGATATATCCTTTTTCTCCCTGGTTAGGAAGGAAGGAAGTTTTTCTGACCATTCCGTAAAGAAGTTACTATTTTTAGCAACTGGCAATCCCAAGCTTTATGTGAGATTTCCTAGGGTAATATCTTGTCCTGAAAGGGTTGGAGACATCATAAATCATGAGAATCTAGTGATTTAAGTCACTCAGTAGTGACGCGCCACATGATATTACAAGAGCTAATATTTTGTAGTTTAAACAAAACTACCATAGTACCGTATTTTCGAGATATATTGGAAAAATACACAAAAAATCAAGATAAAACCTCGATTTATATCAACCCATTCATATGGAGGGGGGAAAATCCGTGGTAGCACAAGTCGAAAATCCAACCTATGAGAGCCAAACCCAGGCGATCGCCAAACAACTTCTCGCAGCGCAAGGGGAAAAACGCTCCATCTTTGCCCAGATGCGAGACCAAATGCGCTGGGATGATAAGCTTCTAGACTGGGCCATGAGTAACCCAGGGCTGCGGGTGCAATTGTTCCGGTTTATTGATTGTTTACCTGCATTGCGCTCTAAGGCAGAAGTGGCGCGGCATTTGCAGGAATATATGACAACTGAAGCGGTAGAGTTACCTGGTGCCTTGAAGGGGATTCTTAATTTTACCAATGCCGACTCTATGCCGGGACAAGTGGCAGCAACAACGGTATCGACTGCGGTAGAAACCTTGGCGCGGAAATACATTGCTGGGGAAACTGCGGGGCAGGTGCTGAAAACTGTAGAAAATCTTCGCAAAGAGAAGATGGCATTTACCCTAGATTTACTGGGGGAAGCGGTGATTACGGAGACAGAAGCAAAAGCCTATCTGCAAGGCTATATCGATCTGATCGATCGCCTCACGGAAGCTGCTGCACGCTGGAAAACAATCCCCGAAATTGATGAAGCAGATGGGGAACCCTTACCCAAGGTGCAAGTTTCCGTGAAACTGACAGCGTTTTATTCCCAGTTCGATCCCTTGGATGCTGAGGGATCTAAACAACGGGTTATTGAGCGCATTCGCACCCTCCTGCGCCATGCCCAAGAAAAGGGAGCTGCTATCCATTTTGATATGGAGCAGTATGTTTACAAAGATATTACCCTGGCAATTCTTAAGGAACTGTTACTCGAAGAGGAGTTTAAAACCCGTACTGATATCGGGGTAACGCTACAAGCTTATCTACGCGAGTCAGAGGCAGACTTAAACGATCTGATTGCTTGGGCTAAAAAACGGGGAAATCCGATTACCATTCGCTTGGTGAAAGGGGCATATTGGGATCAGGAAACCATTCAAGCGGTGCAACATAACTGGCCGCAACCGGTTTTTGATGATAAAGTGGCTACCGATGCTAACTTTGAATTGCTCACGCGCCTACTGCTGGAAAACCACGAGGTTCTTAACGCTGCCATTGGTTCCCATAATGTCCGATCACAAGCCAGAGCGATCGCGATTGCTGAAACCCTGAACATTCCTCGCCGTCACATTGAATACCAAGTGCTGTATGGAATGGGCGATCGCCTCGCCAAAGCCATGGTGAACCGAGGCTTACGTGTACGGATGTATGCTCCCTACGGCAGTCTGCTCCCCGGTATGGCGTATTTGATTCGCCGCTTACTAGAAAATACCGCAAACAGTTCCTTCTTACGTCAAAGTCAAGAAGACCGCCCCATTGAACAATTAATCGCGCCTCCAGTAGTTCAAACTACGGGATCTCGACCCCAGAAAACCACAGTGTTTAAGAATGCAGCCGATACGGACTACGCCCAAGTTGCGAACCGGGAACGGGCACAAGCTGCTTTAAACACGGTACGTCCTCAACTGGGTAAAACCATTCTCCCTTATATTAATGGCGAGTTTGTGCAAACCGCAGATAGTGTCAATTCTGTCAATCCTTCTGACCCCACGGAGTTAGTTGCCAAGATTGGTTTGGCTTCCGTAGAACAAGCGGAAGCAGCCCTTGATGCCGCTAAAGCCGCATTTCCCGGTTGGAAAGCAACTCCCGCAGCAGAACGGGCGCGAATTCTGCGAAAAGCAGCCGATCTGATGGAACAGCGCCGCGCAGAACTGTCCGTTTGGGTGATGCTGGAAGTGGGAAAAGTCTTGCAACAGGTGGATGCAGAAGTTTCCGAGGCGATCGATTTTTGTCGCTATTATGCCGATGAAATGGAACGGCTCGATCGCGGCCATAATTATGATGTTGCTGGGGAAAATAACCGCCTCACTTATCAACCGCGAGGTATCGCCCTAGTGATTTCCCCCTGGAATTTCCCGATCGCCATTACTACGGGGATGACAGTAGCCGCCTTGGTGGCAGGGAACTGCGTAATTCTCAAGCCCGCAGAGGTCAGTAGTGCGATCGCCGCCCAACTGATGGAGGTGCTGATTGAGGCGGGAATTCCCAAGGGCGTGTTCCAATATTTACCGGCTAAAGGCTCAACTGTCGGGGGCCATTTGGTCAAACACAAGGATGTACAGATGATTGCCTTTACCGGTTCCCAGGAAGTCGGCTGTAAAATCTATGCTGATGCGGCTCTTCTGCAACCGGGACAAAAACACATGAAGCGTGTCATTGCCGAGATGGGCGGTAAGAATGCGGTGATTGTGGACGAAAGTTGCGATTTAGACCAAGCCGTGCAAGGAGTAGTCGATTCTGCCTTTGGGTATAGCGGTCAAAAATGTTCGGCTTGTTCGCGGGCGATCGTTCTGGAACCGGTATATGAGGCGTTTTTAGAGCGGTTTGTGGAAGCGACAAAATCCTTGAATGTGGGGCCAGCCGATCATCCCTGTACGAAGGTAGGGCCAGTAGTTGATGAAACCTCGATGAAGCGAATTCAGGAGTATATTGCCATTGGCAAACAAGAAGCAAAAGTTGCCCTAGAAATGCTCGCGCCCAATGTTTCCAATGCCAAAGAGGGCTATTATGTTGGCCCCACGATCTTCCAGGATGTGTCCCCGACGGCTAGAATTGCCCAGGAAGAGATTTTTGGCCCCGTAGTTGCGGTGATTAAGGCTAAAACCTTCCAGGAAGCTCTAGAGATTGCCAATAATACCAATTTTGCCCTTACGGGAGGTCTCTATTCCCGTACGCCAAGCCATATTGACCAAGCTATGGCCGAGTTTGAAGTGGGCAATTTGTATATTAACCGCAATACGACCGGGGCGATCGTCTCTCGTCAACCCTTTGGTGGCTTTAAGCTTTCTGGAGTCGGTTCCAAAGCAGGTGGCCCGGATTACCTGATTCAGTTCTTAGAACCCCGCACAATTACGGAGAATATCCAGCGTCAAGGGTTCGCTCCCATCGAAGGAAACGAGTAGGTTACGGAATCATGACAGCGCAAAGTGCTGTCATGAGTATAGCCAGAACAATCCCCCCAAATCTCCCTTAGAAAGCAGGGGATTGGGGGAATAAAGATGTATAGCAGAGAAAGGGAGAAGTTAGGGCATTTTCTATCGCCTATTGCCTCAAACCATAACCTAACTGTCTTAACCTACTTCTTCTCTGCTATATTGTGAATTACCAAACCGATTTCTAGAAGAGAAATTGAGTTTTTTGCAAAATCCCCAATTTCAAATCCTCAATCGACAAAAACTTTGCCTCAAACAAAGCTAACATATCTTTCGGCTGAGGATTACCCCGGGATTCGCCCCTCATTCCCATCGCAATCAGCAAACCACAATAGCCTTGAGTTTTACGACACTGATCGTCCCAGTTTTGTCGATTTTTCTGGTATGTAGAATTGATTTCAAATTCATCAAATAAGTATAAGTCTCCATCTCCGGTTTGAAGAATTCCCAGATCAAAAGTTTTTTCTGTATAGGGATCTTCTCCCCCATTAAATCCAAGACCTTCCAATCCATCAAAAGCTTCTAAATCTCGGATTAAGGTCTTGGCATTCCGTTTGCTGGTTTGAACAATCGCCACCGGTAATCCAGCTCCAACCCCTCGGATATGGTCTGGTGCAGCCGGGTGAAATTGAATCTGTTCGCGAATTGATTCCCAAGTTTCCCATCTAAGAATATCGAGACGACAGAGGGCGTTGTCGGGAATTAAATCATACTGAAGAAGGGGGCCATCGAAATCCTCATCCTCTTCTTCATCTTCTTCTAAATCATTCATCATGGCATCAAGTTCTAGGGAAACTTCTGGCAGAGTTTCCACTTTAACCAAAAGGGAAGATTTTGACTCTTCAGCCGTTTTGGGTAAAGAAATACGGTAGCGTTGGCTAAGGCTTTCAAAAGACTCTGTATCGAGAGAATTACGAGTGGATTTGAAAAATCGATGTAACGCTTCTAAAGCTACCATCATGGCTACTGGTTCTCGCTCATATAAGGTGGTGCGTAAGCCTTCGAGGGGATGAATTACGCCGAAAGAGGCTTCAATTTCTGACCACGGGAGCAGCTCAAGAATACATTCTTCTTCAGCTAGATCGCTTAAAGGAGAATCTGGTTTTAGCTCGAAGGTCAGAAAAAAACAGTCTTGATGGAAGAGGGCACTTTCAATGTCTTCCATGGTGTTATGGTCGATCAAGGCTTGGCGAAATTGTTTGAGAGAGTCTAGGGAACGGTAGAGCAAAATTCCGTATTCTTCACCGAGCATTCCTAGGATAGAGACATAAAATTTCTCAATATCCCATTGATTCAATTGCACGGAAATAATTTGATGTTCAGCTAGACTTTGCCATGGTTGAACTTGCCAAATTTTTTCAGCACTTTTAGATAAGGATGTGAGATATTTGGGCGCAATCTGAGGCGTTTGTTGGGTTACTTCTTCGGCCATTTGTTGAAAGAGATGTTCGATGAGAGGTAACTGGGGCCGATATTCAATATCAATGTCTAGGTCTTGTAATACCCCTCGCAGATAAAATTGAATTTCGCGATCGCACACTACAATTTTTTTGGGCCGACTCGGTTGACTGGGAGCCGGTGGCGCTTCCATTGCCTTGAGGAGCGCTCGGACAAGGGCCTCCGGGCCAGTTTGAGGATTCACCATTTCCATCGATCGCACCACCCCTTCTGAGCCATCTACCCATAAAATACATTCAGGCTGAAATCCTTCCTTTAGGGAAATTGGTATGATTCTTCGGTCTGCTTCCCAAATACTCTCTCCTGGTTGAGGTAGCTGTTGAAGACGGCGACAGGTGGAGGGGGTTAGGGTGATCATAGGGTTGTGTCTAGCAATAGTATCAGTTCCAGGGTCTACATGGACTCTAGATCCTGATTTTAATCGCGATCGCGTGGCTCCTGGCCATTAAGTTTATGATTACCAGTGTAGCTTTCTCTGCTGCAAGGGGAGTTGACTCGATACAATAAGAATTAAGTTAAGAATTAAGTTGACATCAGGAGTTCAGGTATACAGCTATGACCCAAACGATGGAGAGTTCTAAACGCGGCATCATGATGACGGATGCTGCTCTCGAGCAGGTGCAATCTTTACGAGAAAAGCAAGGCAACGATCTCTGCTTGCGTGTGGGGGTTCGTCAAGGAGGATGCTCCGGTCTGTCTTATACGATGGATTTTGAAACCGTCGATCAGATTAAAGACAATGATGAGGTCTTTGATTATGATGGCTTTAAGGTGATTTGCGATCCCAAGAGTATGCTCTATCTCTATGGATTGGTACTCGATTACAGTAATGCTCTGATTGGGGGCGGGTTCCAGTTTACCAATCCCAATGCCACTCAATCCTGTGGTTGTGGTAGCTCTTTTTCTGCCTAGAGTTTAAGTGCCCATTTTCTGTTAAACTATGTGGTTGGTCAAATTCAGGTACGCTTAAGCCTGGATTTGACCCAATTAATGTTTTGCACCTAAGCCGGTTATGACTCAGACAGCAGAAGACTTGTTTAATGAAGGGATTGAACGCTACAAGAAGGGAGAAAGTCCCGCTACGTTGATTCCCTTGTTTAAGGATATTTGCGATCGCGCCCCCAAACAAAGTACCGCCTGGACTTGTTTGGCTTGGTTATACTTACTCGAAGATAAACCCAAATCAGCTTATAAGGCTGCTCAGAAAGCGATCAAACTCAATCCTGAAGACCCCCAAGCGAGGGTCAATATGGCAGCCGCGATGCTGGAAACGAATAAAAGTGGAGTCCGTGAACATATTGATATGGCCCAGCGTTTGATTATGGCCGTCTCGGAATATCGCCAGGAAATTGAAGAGAATTGTAAAGAAGGATTAAGCAGAAAACCCGACTGGCAAAACCTCCAAAGAATATATGATTGGCTATTTTCGAGTTAAATCAAGGCTTGTGGGATTTATAAACGGAAATAACTAGGTAATTATTCTGATTCAATAATCGTATAAAACTTCATGATTATATACAGAATTTAACCCACTTTCCCGATTTCTAATGATAAGATTTGATGAACTCAGACATAAGGTTAATATATCAACCGGTCTGAGGGCATATATTTTTTAACATGAAGTCAATTAAGAAAGGAGTCAGGATATTATGCCAGTTGATAGTAAAGTAGCCATTAAACCCGAAACCCGTAACCACAAAGGGTTCTTTGTCCAAGAAGCTGAATATAAGCTGATGGGAATTGCTGATTCTGGATGGGCGCTTATTTGTCTGGACGATGCCGTTTGTCATTATGTTGACCCCGATGATTTACAAGCCCTCATCGATGCGAATGGTGGCTTAGAATAAGCTCATTCTCTGTTTTGTAAGTATTGAATAGTCAGGATGGCTGTACTGAGTTAGTGCAGTCTATTTTTTTATTTCTCCTAGTTACGACTGCTGGTTGAGCGGAGTCGAAACCAGCAGTCATCAAATACTATCCTCACTCTCCATTTCGTTTTCGATCGCCAAATTCTAGTAATGCGAATCATTTTGACACTCAGCTAAAATATGGAGTCGATCCCAATCACTATTGATCAAAGCCATTTTTTTACCTCGACTCCATCCCTGAACTTGCTTTTCTCGATAAAAAGTATCATCCACACGATCGTAATGTTGGGCATAGACAAGTTTTACAGGTAAACGTTTGCTGGTATAGTTTGCCCCTAAACCATTTTCATGTTGCCAAAGACGCAGAGGTAAGTTTTGGGTACTGCCTGTGTAGAAAGAATTATCACAACATTGCAGAATATACAGATAAGCCATAGATTAAGATAGTGGATAAAAGTTGATAAGTTCCCTGAGCGGAGTCGAAGGGAACTCATGGTCGAATGGAAATCTCCTGTTCAAATATATCAGGGTTATAGTTGTACTCCATAGAAGAGAGAAGCGCTATAATAAAATCCAGAAGTGTCAAATCTGGGCATAAAAGTTTACATTTAACCGAACACGGTTTCCAGAGAACTCTGTTTTGCTATCTGGGTGGAATTGGCGATTACAATGAAGTGGCCGTGACTTTCCTCCTGTACTCATGAGTGCGGAACCGACTTCCGAAAATCCACCAGCAAATCCGCCACCATCTAATCCCGAAAATCTTATTCAGAAAAGAACCGAAGAACTCGCTGTATTTGGGCGGTGGGTGGCAGAATTAATCCGTAACCGGAATTGGTTTACTCTGCTTCTGTTGGCTGAGGTGGTACTGCTTGCCTTTTGCCGTCCGGAAGGGGTTGTTGCTACAGCACTGCAAGGGATTTTGACTTTTCCGGACTGGTATGCCAATGCATTCTGGTTGGCTGTGAGCGTCATTCCCATGGCTGCGGTGGGAGTTGCGGTGGTGACGATGCCTCGCAGTTTACCGCGACAAGAGAGCGAGGAAGCGGTTAAGGAACATCGTGCGATTAAAGGGTTGCGTCCGTTTACGAAAGAGGATGCGGAAATTTTTCGGCGGTTGGAGCGCCAGCAGGACTTACAGCGATGTTGCGAAGCGTTGGAGAGCCAGAGCTTTCGGTTTGGGCATTTGGTGGGAGAGTCGGGATGCGGCAAAACCTCGTTTCTGCAAGCGGGATTGGTTCCGTTGTGGCAAGAGCGCGGTAAGCGAGCGGTATACGTGCGCTTCAGCAACAAAAATCCTTTGGAAGCGGTGCAGAAAGTGATCGTGAAGCAACTGTCATTAACCGCACCGCCATCGGTTGCTCCAGAACCGATCGCATTTATTGGGTTGCTCAAGCATGTGATGCAAGAGAACCAGACTCCTCTGGTATTATTATTCGACCAGTTCGAGCAGTTTTTCGTGCAAGCGAAATCGGACGCAGAACGCAAACCGTTTCGGGAAGTTCTGGAAGTTTGGTATGCCAGAGAGGACTTGCAAGGGATTAAGATTCTGTTTAGCGTGCGCGCCGACTTGTCCTATCACTTGTATGAGATTGAGGAATGGTTGAATTATGCGCCCAGTCCCCTGGAGGTCTCGCGGTTGCGCTGTTTTCAACCGAAAGAAGCCGCACGAGTGCTATCGGTGATTGCGGAAACGGAAAAGTTAGCTTTTGACCGTCCGTTTGTGGAGCGGTTGATGGCGGAGGAGTTGGGCAACCGCGATAATGGGTTAATTTCTCCGGTGGATTTGCAGATCTTGGCATCGATGTTAAATCGGGAAAGCGTTGCCGAGCTGCGCGGGTTTAACGAACGAACGTTGCAGAAGTTGGGCGGGATTGAGGGCTTGTTGCGGCGCTATTTAGAGGATGTTATTGCGAGCAAAACTACGGCGCGCCAACGGGAAATTTTGGTGAAAGTCTTGTTAGCGCTCACGGATATGGAGCGACAAGTGCGCGGCGAGGTGCTGACTATTGCCCAGTTGCAGCAGAAACTAAAAGATACGGCAAAACCGAGGGAAGTTTACAACGCAACGATTTGGTTAGCGCGAGCCGAGGTGCGCTTGCTTTCTCCGGTGGAGCAAGAGGGAAGTCAGGGCTACGAGTTGGCCCACGAGCGTATGATTCCCGCTTTGTTGCAACTGTCGGGAACACAGCTCACGGAAGCGGATAAAGCTAATCGGTTATTGGATAAGCGGGTAAACGAATGGTTGGGAAGCAGTCGCCATCCTCGCTATTTATTCGATATTGGAGAATTATTGCTCTTGCGGCGACAGAAGGCTTATTTGATTTGGGGAGGGAAACAACGAGATAAACGGAAGCTGATTGGTAAAAGCTGGCAACAGTTGTATCGCTGGATGGCAGTGGTTATCTTAGCTGGGGTTTTGGCTCTGGGAACTTGGAGTGGATTGGAATATACCAAAGCCGGACAACTTTGGCAGATGCGGCGAGATATTGTTTGGTATAGCCGAGGTAGCGACAGTAAAACAGCAATGGCGGCTGGAGCATTGGCAGCAAATGGGCATGTTCGACAAGCATTGGAACTGACTGGGGAGATCGATTCTTCTTGGCGCAAAGCCTATGCCTTGAGTGAGATCGCCCAAGCTACTGAAAAACTAGAAAAAACAGACGAAGCCCTCGCCCTACTCCAGCAAGCCTTTGCTGCTGCCGAGACGATCGATGATTCTAGCTCCACGCCCTACTCCAGCAAGCCTTTGCTGCTGCCGAGGCTATTGATAATTCTCGCTCCAAAGCCTATGCCTTGAGGGCGATTGCCCAAGCTTATGGAAAACTAGAAAAAACAGACGAAGCCGTCGCCCTACTCCAGCAAGCCCTTGCTGCTGCCGAGGCGATCGATAATTCTTTGGACAAAGCCGATGCCTTGAGGGCGATCTCCCACGCTTATGGACAACTTGAGCAATGGAGATTGGCGCTCAAGGTGACTCGAAAATGTCGGGGTAATGAAGACTGTCGGGTTGAATCTCTTGAGGCTGTTTTGAGGGTTCATGCAGAGAAGTATGTTACTGGCAGTCAGATGAAGGAAGGAGAGTAGAACTGATTAAAATGGGTCTCAATTATTGGTCAGCAGTAGAAATAGGGCTGCAATGCAAGAGTGCGATCGCACCTGTAATGCGATCGAATTGCCGGGCGATCGCGATACAGCCACCATTCTCCAACCCACATTTCCAGGAATGGTAGGATAAAGTAGAATGCTTTATGTATTCCGGACTAAAAGCTGCCCAATCTATAAGTCTTCACAAACTTTCGAGAGCAAGGAGGTGAGCTAAATGCTATCTTGCTTTGACATAGCAGACTACTTCATTTGGTTGGCGAATGAGACCGGTTCGTTCATTAGCAACCTCACGCTGCAAAAGCTTGTTTATTATGCCCAAGCTTGGCATCTTGCTCTGTATGACGAACCTCTGTTTGCAGAAGACTTTGAAGCTTGGATTCACGGCCCAGTTATTCCATCTCTATATCAAGAATATAAGTCTTTCGGATGGCGACCCATTTTAAAAGATGCTAATCCCGAACTTCCCGAAAATATCGTGCAGTTTCTGGACGAGCTGGCGCAAGAGTATTTTGCTTGCAATGGCTATGAACTCGAGCAAATGACCCATTTTGAAGATCCGTGGAATTGGGCGAGAGAAGGTTTACCGCCCGACGAACCTTCCAATGAGATTATTCAGAAAGAGTGGATGTGGGAGTATTACGGCGATCGTGTCCAAGAAGTTTAAGAAAAATAAAGTTTCCCAGGCAAATCCGTCTGGGATTCAACCCAAAAAGCTGATACCTCAACCTCAAGGCATCAGCTTTTCATTTAAGTATTATCAGGATGATAACAGTAAGTTCTCTTGCCAGGATAAACCACCCGCTTATTGGGTTACTCTAATGGCTCGTTTAAAAAATCTATCCGGCATATCAAAGCAGGAACTATTAAAAAATCGCAGTTCTTCTCTGAGATTTCATCCCATTGATTGGAAAGATACCAGCGAATCGGGATTCGGGTTGCCAAATGAAGACCAGTTAGTAGACACTCCATACCAATTTTCTGTGTCTGCAAATAAGTATGGTAGAGTTCATGGATTTTTTATCAATGAGGTCTTTTATATTGTTTGGTTAGATCCCAATCATCTGCTCTATTGAAAGTGGCGACTGTAGTCCATTGTATCGGAAACCACGATATAGCCTCTGGCTATAGACAATTGTAACTTTTTCATTTTTAATCTTTAAAGATCCCGAAATCACAGTGTATGAAAGACAAACTCTTAAACGGACTCAACACCGTTTTAACCCTCAACTTATTTTTCGTCTTATTTAGCTTTGGGTGGTTTGCGATCGCCCTTTTGGGTCGCTCCATAAATGTTCCACTGGGCTTTGATATCTGGTATAAATTATGGGAACCCGTGTTTACTCCGGCAATCGGCATCCTCATGGCTGGATCTATTGCCAGTGGTGTCATCAGTTGGATTAACCGGCGATTAAATCCGGAATCTAAATCTTAACCCATGGTTGGTAAAGTTTATTTAGTGGGTGCAGGATTAGGCAGTCTCGACACGCTCACCCTACGGGCTTATACTCTCCTGAAACAGGCTGATGTCGTTATTTATGATGCGCTAGTCGATCCTCGTTTATTTGCCGAAGTGCGATCGCACTGTTTGCTCCTCGATATGGGAAAACGGGGAGGTAAACCCAGTGCCTCCCAAAATAGCATTAATCAAGCGCTAATCTATTACTGTCAACAGGGAAACCAAGTGGTACGCCTCAAAAGTGGTGACCCCCTGATTTTTGGTCGTAGTGGTTCGGAACTGCAAGCGCTAATGGAGCAAAATTGCCCAGTAGAAATTGTTCCCGGACTTTCTTCTGCCATTGCTGCGCCGACTTTAGCGGGTATTGCGCTCACCGATCCGATTTTAAGTCAAGGCTTTACGGTTGTCACTGCTCACGATCCAAGTCTTTTAAATTGGGCAGTTTTAGCGCAGATGGAAACCCTTGCAATCCTGATGGGAACCCGTCAACTTGCGGAGATCATCTGTCAACTTAGTAACCAAGGTAAACATCCAGATACCCCAATTGCAATTATCCGTTGGGCGGGATTTCCAGAGCAACAGATTTGGCAAGGCAGATTACGAAATATTATGGAACTGACGGCAGGTCAAAGCTTGTCCCCAGCAGTGATTATTATAGGAAAAGTCGTTGAAGCGCGATCGCATTACTCTGTTGATTCTATGTCCCTATCCCAGCACACTATTTTAGTCACCCGTTCGGCAGGTCAATCGAGTCAATTTACGCAACTGTTACAACAACAGGGAGCTAGAGTGATTGAAATGCCCGCCTTAGAGATTGTAGCACCTTCGAGTTGGGAAGGGTTAGATAGGGCGATCGCCAATTTATCCACCTTTAACTGGCTTATCCTCACCTCCAGTAACGCCGTTGACTACTTCTTTCAACGTCTCCAGCACCATCACCTCGACAGTCGCGCCCTTGCGGGAATTAAAATCGCCGTAGTTGGCAAAAAAACCGCCACCAGCTTACGCCAACAAGGACTCGAACCCGATTATATTCCCCCCAACTTTATCGCCGATGCCCTAGTGGAGCATTTTCCCGAACCCTTATCTGGAAAAAGCCTCCTCTTTCCCCGCGTCGAAACGGGAGGGCGAGAAGTCCTCGTTCAAGAATGCACTGCTCAAGGCGCTCGTGTAACGGAAGTTGCCGCCTATCAATCCCAATGTCCTCAAACCATTCCCCCAGAAGCGTTAAACACCCTCCAAAATCAACAAATCACGGTGATTACCTTCGCCAGTTCCAAAACCGTTAAAAACACCGTTCAAATGCTCAATCAAACCGGTGAAATTTCCCTCAATTCCGTTTGTATCGCCTCTATCGGTCCCCAAACCTCCAAAACCTGTCAAGATCTCCTAGGGCGCGTCGATATTGAAGCCAAAGAATATACTTTAGACGGATTGACCGAGGCGATCGTAAAATGGGCAAAGCATTAACCCTGTGACAAACGTATTTATAGATAACAGAAAAATTGATCATCTATTTAATTATCAGATTGCACCAGATAACCACAACAGTCCTCAGGCTATTCAAAATGTACAACAGCTACAGAGACTTGGTTTTTATGATAATCTAGAAAGTAGAGAAATCGTTGAACACCATCTCGATCAAGTAGTTCAAGAGAACTCCAATATAATTGATGATCGGGAAAACCAGTATGGTAAGTTTGAAGATAGAGAATCTTTACTATCCGGGCCTTCAGGAAAATTTGTCAAAATAATGAGTTCATGGCAAGTTATGCCAGATAGAACTCGCAGATTGGTCAGCGCCAAACTGTTTGGAGGATAAAAACATGAAAACAATTGAACTCAAGAACCATTTTGATGAACTAGACTTCTTAGAGTTTTTCTTAGTAGAACCCAAAGTTGCTCATCCTGAAGATGGCTATTGGTGTTATGAAGTTTCTGATAGTGTTGGTTCGACATTAAAATTTGGTATCGATATTATTCAATCCTCTGTCCAAATCGAGATCAAAAAGTCGGATGCTATCCTTACATTATTAAGCTTTGAAGCCATTGAAAAAATTGAAATAGATGGATCTGGGAAAAAACTCAGCTTTTGTTTGCCAACCGAGAAATCCAATATCAAAACTCAGATTAAAGTTGAAATTAGTCCCCAAATAAAAGTGTTTGGACATTCATTGAAAATCCAGTGAACTGGAAAATTAAAAGATGAAATTACCTGAAGTTTTACTCAAGGATATTCACCAGGCAGTCGATCGCATCGAACAAGCTCATTCTCAAACTTCTGGCCGCAGTTTACTCGTTGCCATTAGCGGTATTGACGGCTCAGGAAAAGGTGTAATCAGCAACGAAATCGTCAGTGTTTTGAAAACCCGAAACCTCAACGTTGCCTTGATTGGACTCGATGTTTGGCATCATCCCCAAAGTATCCGATTTAGTTCAGACAATCCAGCCCAACATTTTTACGATCATGCGTTTCGTTGGCAGGAACTGTTTAACTCCTTGATTCTGCCCCTGAAGCAGAACCAATCAATTGACTTGCAAGCAAAATCCCTAGATCTAAAAACCGATCGATTTTACGACGATACTTATGAGTTCAAAGATATAGATATCATCCTCTTTGAAGGGATTTTTATCTTCAAGAAACCCTGGATTGATGAATACGATCTGAAGATTTGGGTCGATTGTAGTTTTGAGACTGCCTTGAACCGAGCCTTATCCAGAGGACAAGAAGGTTTAGGAGAAGAAGAAACGATTCGCGATTTTCAAACCATCTATTTTCCAGCTCAGAGGATTCATTTTGAGCGAGATAATCCGACAGCATCGGCTTCATTGATTATCAATAATGATTTGAAAAGAAAATCCTATGAGTTCCCAACCTGAAAAACAAAATGTTAACTCTCTACCACTCCCGAATTCTCCATTGAGTACCCTAGATATTCTCAAAGAATCTGGATTGATCGGTTGCATTAGTGCAGAGCCAAAAATTTCTACTCATTATAAATTTGCTCTACAAGAAGAATTAGACTCGAAATATGATCGATTTATCAGATAAGCTAGAAGCCTTAACCAATGTTTTTGATTTAGACATTCCCGATGAAATAAATCCAGATTCTATTCGGCTTATAAATCTAAAGGACCGCAATACCGGAATTATTTTTAAATACATACCTGGCGGTGAATTTGTGATGGGCTTGACTGAAGAGCAAGAAGTAGAAGCCGGAAAAATCTATGATTATTTACCATTTGATAGTTCTAAAATGAGACCATGTACTAAAGTTAAAATAGAACCTTTCTTAGTATCAGAAACTCCTCTACTCAATGGCATTGCCAAAGAAATACTTGGACAAGAGTCAATAGAAGAAGAGAATCTTTACTATCCTGCTTTCTTGAGCAGACAAGACTGTGAAAGAGTGACCTCATATTTGAATTGTCGATTGCCATCTGAGGCTGAGTGGGAGTATGTTTGCCGTGGGGGAACCAATACGCTCTTTGTCTTTGGAAACCAAGTTTTAGAATACCAGGAAATGGAAAAGTGGTTACTTTGGGATTTTTCCAACCTTAAGATACATTACGCTAATCCATTTGGCTTATATGGGATTTTTGTTGGGGAATGGTGTCAAGATCGATATAGAGAAAATTATGACATTAAAAATCCTCCAGAAGATGATGTTTATGTCATTCGAGGAGGTGGAGCTATATTTTGGCCTTGGCAAGACCAAGAATGGATTTGGTGTATGTCAGCAATTAGGATGAGTTCAAAAGGTCTGTTGGAGGACAGAACATGTGCAATGAGACTGGTTTACGACTTGCCCTGAGCTATTTCTCTATGATCGTGCGTTTAATAGCTCTTGCTGTAGGGTGTGTTAGCGACAGCGTAACGCACCTTACAATCTAATTCTTTGCTTAACCCAAGTCAAATATTTTGGATCTTCTTCTGCAAAAATCTCCTGACCCTCTCCCATGTATACTCTAGTAAGTTCATCTAGCGCTCTACGAAAATCACCTAGTTCATATTGTACTTGACCCAATCTCAGATGAATAAATGGATTGCCAATGGCATCAGGGCAATCCATTACATCCTGAAGTATCTTAAGGGATTCAGAATAGTTCTTCATAAGAAAATAAGCATCTCCAATTGCTGTTAAGATCCAAGTTGAGGCTACCCACTCCTCTTTAGGATCGGGAATCATGTGTAATGCTTTATAGTATTGTGATAAGGCAATATCGAATTTTTCTTCATCCGCATATCGATCGCCTGAATCACATAATTCAACGATTTGAGCATAAATTTCTGGTTCTAGCTCTTTCATAAAATTTTCACTCTTATTTATAAAAGAAGGCGATCGGTAAATCTGATACTTATTGACCCCTTATTTTGGAATTAAACTCAATTTGAACCACAAGACGGCGGCAAGAGGAGTGTAAATGTGACACACTAGAGGATATTATTCTTCAAAGACCCTATCACCACAAGCGACTTTATGACTCTTGTAATTCAAGCGCCGATCGCCAACGACCTATCCGTTAGAACCTATCACGCCACCAAACATCGGTTTGATGAAAGCTGGGAAGTGATGCTATCGAGTCTCCTGGGATGGGGACGCGCAGCAGGTGCAGACTTTATCGAATTCTTCCTAGAGCGGATCAACTATATCAGTTGTATGGGCGAAGACGATACGATTACCAGTATTTCCCCGCGCTTGTCTACCGGTGCAGGGGTGCGGGTATTTCGCGGCAAAGCAGATTGTTATGTAAGTACCAACGATTTATCGTTTACGGGACTCAAAGCGGCTCTAGAAAAAGGATTGCTCATTCTCGGCTTTAACCTCCCTTCTGCCAACTCCTATATTCCCGAAGTGAACCTCGAACCCCTGCGCGACTATGCCAGTACCAAGGGGAAAGAACTGTGGTTAGACGACTGTAGCCCCATGCAAGAGATGGGAGATATTCTATTACAAGCAAGCGATCGCCTCAACCAAAAAGCCTCCCATATCCAATCTCGTCGCGCTGTCTATTTCCGCGACTGGCAAGAAGTTCTCGTCGCTGCCAGTGATGGCACCTTTGCCCGCGATATTCGCTTAACTCAGTCCGTTGGTTGTAATCTCCTCTGTGCCGATGGCAGCCATCGCACCTCCATCGGGCAACGGTTGGGTAGTACCAGTCAGCCTGATTTTTTACGAAATTGGGACAGTGAAAATACGGCTACCGATTTGGCTGAAGCGGCTGGAAAAATGCTCTATGCTGACTATGTAGAATCGGGAAATTATCCGATTGTAATGGCGAATCAATTTGGTGGCGTAATTTTCCACGAAGCGTGCGGTCACCTGTTAGAAACCACGCAAATTGAGCGGAAAACCACCCCCTTTATGGATAAGAAAGGGGAAAAAATTGCCCATGAAAATCTCACCGCTTGGGATGAAGGACGCTCAGAAGGAGAGTTTGGCACGATTGACATGGATGATGAAGGAATGCCCACTCAGAAAACGCTTTTAATTGAAAATGGCATCCTGAAAAACTTTATCTCCGATCGCGCCGGTTCCATGCGGACGGGACATCCTAGAACCGGAAGTGGTCGCCGCCAGTCCTACACCTATGCCGCTGCTTCCCGGATGCGGAATACCTACATTGCCCCAGGAGCCTATTCTTTAGATGACATTTTTTCCTCCATTGATAAGGGCATTTATTGTAAGAAAATGGGCGGCGGTAGCGTCGGGCCAACCGGTGAATTTAACTTTGCCGTTGATGAAGCCTATTTAATTGAAAAAGGCAAAGTTACCAAACCCTTAAAAGGCGCAACCTTAATCGGGGAAGCCAAGGAAATTATGCACAAAATTTCCATGAGTTCCCAAGATTTGGGATTAGCGGCTGGATTCTGTGGTTCCGTCAGTGGCAGTGTTTATGTTACCGTCGGCCAACCCCATATTAAGGTGGATTCTATCACCGTCGGCGGGCGATCGTAGAGTGCTTCGCGCTAGGGAATAGGGAATAGGGAATAGAAAAAACCTGGTTTTCCCTATTATTCATTACTCATTACTCATTACTCATTTCCAATGGTACAAACAATCGATTCTTTAACCACCTCTGCAAAAGAAAGTGCCGAAAAACTAGGCATTCAAAAGTTTGATATTTATGGTTCTGCTGTCGAAGAAACCAGTGTTCAAGTCGATAACGGTGAACCAGATCAGGTGAAAGCCTCCCAGCGTTCGAGTATTTCCGTCAGGGTATGGAATGAAGAAAATCGCATGGGAATTACCAGCACTACCGAACTCGATCCAGAGGGGCTAGAATTAGCTCTGAAAACCGCCTATGAAGCCAGTTTTTTCGGCATGAAAGAGCATGTGCCTGACTTTAGTCCAGAAGCGACTGCACCCTTGGAAAGCCAGGTGGATAAAGTGCCTCAAGCCTCGGTAGCGACGTTGATTGAAAAGTTAGTGGACGTAGAGAAACAATTGCTCGACTCCCATGAGGCGATCGCCGGAGTTCCCTATAATGGATTGGCACAACGGGATATTGAGCGCTTTTATCTCAACAGTGATGGCGCGGCTCGCTATGAAGGGGGTTCCTATGCCTCTATTTATCTGTACACCAAAACGGAACAGGAAGGCAAAAAACCGCGCAGCGCTGGTTCAGTAAAATTTAGCCCAGGGTTCGAGAAACTAGATATCGAAGGCTGCTTAAAAGAAGCCACCGAAAAAACCATCAGTCACCTGAATTATCAGAAAGTGAAATCGGGGAAATATTTGGTGGTGTTTTCACCCGTGGCATTTCTAAGTCTGTTGGATTCCTTTACCAATATCTTTAATGCCCAAAATATTTTGGATCGTCAAAGTTTATCCACTCCCGAATCTTTAGGCATACTAATTGCTTCTCCCCTACTCTCGTTTTGTGATGATGCTTTGCATCCCGAAAATATTGCCAAAACTACATTTGACGGCGAAGGCACGCCCACGCGCCGAGTGCCCATTATCACTGAGGGCGTATTAACCAACTTCTTACACAGTGCAGGAACTGCTAAACGCCTCAATGCTCAGCCCACAGGACATGCCAATATTGGTGCAAAAGTCACGGTTGGTCCCCACTATTATCATGTTTTTCCGGGACAAAAGGGCGATCGCACCCTGAGCCTCGACTCAGCCGAAAACGTGATTTTCATCGACGAACTGAACGCCCTCCATGCCGGAGTTCAATCCTTACAAGGGTCATTTTCTCTACCTTTTGACGGTTGGTTAGTCAATAAAGGCGAGAAGATTTCCATCGATTCTGCCACCGTAGCTGGTGATATTTTAGAAGTGCTAAAATCCATCGTCTATGTGGAACCCGAACCGGAAATTACCCCCGATGGCGTTTGTCCCCGCATCTGGATTGAAGGATTATCCATCACCGGAGAATAGGAGAATAAATGGATAATTAATTGTAGGGGCAGGTTCACTCAATATTTTCCAATTCCCACCAATAACTCTTGTGAACCTGCCCAATTGAAGGGTTATCGATCGCCAGAGAATAGGAGAAATTTATGAACATTAAGTTAGTAGAATCTTTAGCCCACGTCGTCGAATCTCTATCGCCCGAAGAGCGATCGCTCTTAGAAGAGAAGCTAAAAGCACACCAAGAGCAAGCCTTAGCCGAGGGGCAAGAGCGTCCTTTTTATGAAACCGCTACTCCAGCAGAAAGAGCGAAAGCTTTTCGGGAGTGGGCTGAGAGTCACCCGCGCAATCAGCCCTATTTATCCGATGAAGCTATTAGCCGAGAAAGCATTTACGGAGACAGAGGTTAATGTCATTTTTGATTGATACTAACATTCTGTTGCGGAGTGCTGACCCTAACCATCCCATGCACGCCGATGCGGTAAGAGCGACAAATATTCTGCTCGATCAAGGAGAATATGTTTGTATCATTGCCCAAAATTTAATCGAGTTTTGGAATGTTTACACCCGCCCTGCGGCTCGGAATGGATTGGGGCATACCCCAGCCGAAGCCGCCGCAGAAGTGAATCGGTTAAAAGGAATTTTTTCCCTATTACCTGATACCCTGGCAATTTATACTGAGTGGGAACGGTTGGTGCGAACGTATGAAGTTAGGGGCGTTAATGTCCACGATGCAAGGTTAGTGGCGGCGATGGTGGTGCATGGATTGACGCATATCTTGACTTTTAATACCAGGGATTTTGCCCGGTATGCAGAAGTGACAGTAGTCCAGCCGATGGAGATGCGATCGCCCCCTGCTGAGTAGGGACTTGATCCCCAGTAGGAGTAATACCAGCCCGGTGAATCAGTCAATAATACCTTTTGCCTAGCGCCGACCGCCATAACTCTTTAGATCGATTTTATATTCAACCAGGGCAAATCATGCTTATATAGAGTCACATCTGTTGAGGAGAATGCGATGGATAGAGTTAGCATCAATGCCCTAGGTCGTTTTCGCCAAAGCGCGATCGCCACTCTTTTGGGAACCGCAGCCAGTGCAGCCAGTATCGTCTGTTTCGCTCCTACTGCCCAGGCTGCTGATACGATCATTTTCAAATATAAATCGGAGCAAATCACCCTTGAAGTTCGTGAACTGAGAGACTTTGCCCGCACCGGTGAGATTCCCTCTGACTTACGGCGCTTCTTAGACGATACAGATCAAGTGCCATCGGAAGTCCAAGATGTCCTTAATTTATCGATTCGGGTGAATCCTAACTTCTTCCGAGACCTGATCAACACCTCCACAGGGGAATTTGTGGTTCTGAAATTAGATGAGGCAATCGCCTCATCTGCCAGTCGCCAAGACTTAGACGCAGTTAAAAATACTCTCCTAGAAGCGGTAGAAGACGATGGGGAACTCTCCATTATCGGCTTACTCGAACGTTATCCCATCGAAACGATTACCGTAGATCTGACCAATTTAGAGCCGGTTTATTTACAAGCGAAAGCCCTGGTCGAGCGCATTATTCCTGCTTTAGAAGTGGCCAAACGCTTCCTTCAGGATATCGTCTGTGAATGCGAAGAAACCAGTAATCTGCCCACAACTGAGGGACTTTCTGCTTCTGCGTCCTCCAGCAATAGCTGCAAACCTAGCACCTATACGGCAGAAGTCACAGAAGAAGGTATCGTCATTAAAGATATTGCCGATGACTCCATTGTGTTAGAGTCAGTCAGCTTTACAAACCTTTCTCGTCTCAGCGCCAGCGTTGAGTAATCTGGTTGATTAGTTTTGAGACTCAATGCTTATGTCTACAGTTATACAGTCCATTCAACAACAGGTTTCTCAGTGGATGGCTCGCGCCTGTCCCCTAGTGTGCGCGGGTGTGGCGAGTCTGTGTTTAGGTAGTTCAGCCGCTCTCGGTGCTGAACGGGTAGTGTTGAAGTATGGCCCCGTTTCTCGGTCAGTTCCTGTTGAAGATCTAGTTGAGTTTGTGGAAACGGGAGAGGAATCCCCGATTATTCGATTTATTCTGGATGTGTCCAATGCCGATCCAGAGCAGATACGCGAGTTATTAACGTATAACATAGGGGTTAATGTATTATTCGTGGATCGGGTATTTTACTCCTTACCCGGAGAGTATGTACTCTTTGAATTAGGCTTTTTATTTAGTACCCGGTCAGGAAAAGCCAATATTCAAGCCTTGCGCTCTGCAATTACCCTATCTGCCAGTGATGATGGCCAGATTTCTCTGTTAGAGTTCTTGCAAAACTATCCCACGGAAGGTCTCTATGTGGATGGACAGCGAGTGCAACGAGTGGCCAATGATGCGATCGCTTTTGTGGAGCGCATTGGGGTAAGGTTAGAGTTACCGATCGCCATTGTCAAGGATTTTCTCAGTAGCGTTGTCTGCGACTGCGAAGAATTCGAGAGTCCCTGAACCATCATTATGAGACGTCTTGCAGAAATCAGGGAATAGGGAATAGGGGTAAGAATGCAGGATTACTCCATTGCCATTTATTTTCTGCACAATTATGCAAGAGGTCTATTCATTATTTCGGCTTGGGATGAAACACCCAGTTTCTTAAAACAGAAGCCGGGTTTCTGGTAGATTCATTGAGTCTGGACAAGATAATGGATATCACGCAAAGGCAGTTGATCAAAACACTGGCTTTTGTCGGTGGAATAGGAACCGTTTTGACAATGCAAGGATGCAAAAGTAATCGGCCTACGTTTGACTTTGATGTTGTGACGGTTAATGCCACTCCCCGACTTCTACAAGAAGTCTAATTTTGTGCCTCAAAGTCATCTTCTCGCAATTTTGCTGTTCCATCAGCTTGTAAGACCCAAAGTTCCTTATGAATAACACCACTAGCTTTATTCATTTTCCATTGGGAAGTTAGTATTGCACTGGTTTCATCAACGATGTCGATTTTGGGTTCGATATATTCCACATCAGAAAACCCATCTTCAATGAGCTTTTGCCAAAATTGTTGGATTTCTTCGCGACCTGTAAATGTACCAAATGGTCTGGCATACATCACTGCTGTTTCCTCATATTCATTAGCACAGCCTGCGGCCTTCCCTGAATTAAACGATGATTGCCACCGTTTACTGGCTTCATTGACTATTTTAAGGAGATTTTCTTCATCCATATCCTATTCACTCACTCTTAGTTAATTTGCTACCATATAACGGTCAGTTCAGTTTTGTACGACCGATTCATTCTCTTGAATATCACAGATTTTATTTCCTGTCAATAATTTTCAGAAGCCCTAATCAGCGATACCCAGGTATTGTGTTACTAGACCTCTGGCATAGGTCAGCAGAAAATGAATAGTAATGCAGTAATCATATATTCTTATAATTATTACCTCTTGCCTTGTGCCTTGTGCCTGACTTCTGCAAGAAGTCTCGTGACTCCCCTTGACCAGTAAGTTACAGTGTTAACTTGTTCCCCTTAAATTACCCATTACCCATGACATTAAGCTTGTGCATTATTGTTAAAAATGAAGAGCAGAATCTTCCCGCTTGTCTGAAAAGTGTGAAAGATGTGGTCGATCAAATGGTGGTGTTGGATACCGGATCGAGCGATCGCACCGTAGACATCGCCAAGCAATGGGGGGCACAGGTTGAATACTTTGAATGGTGCAATGATTTTGCGATCGCCCGCAATGAGTCCCTCAAATATGCACAGGGAGACTGGATTTTAGTCTTAGATGCCGACGAACACTTGAATCCCAGCGCAATTAACCCCCTAAAACAGGCCATAACCTCTGAAGAGCATTTAGTCATTAACCTAATTCGTCATGAAATTGGAGCCACTCAATCTCCCTATTCTCTGGTTTCTCGTCTGTTTCGCAATCATCCCCAAGTGCAATTTACCCGCCCCTATCATGCGATTGTGGATGATTCCGTCGAAGCACTGTTAAAAACAGAACCCCATTGGAAAATTGGAAATTTACCCACGATTGCGATCGATCATTATGGC
The DNA here is from genome assembly GCF_017746735.1 of Roseofilum sp. Guam. Classification (NCBI taxonomy): domain Bacteria; kingdom Bacillati; phylum Cyanobacteriota; class Cyanophyceae; order Desertifilales; family Desertifilaceae; genus Roseofilum; species Roseofilum sp. Guam. The sequence goes on from NZ_JAGHZN010000049.1 coordinate 26,903, forward strand.
TATCAACCGAGTATTATCGCCGCTCAAAATAAGGCAGAGCGGGCAAAACTCGCCATGGAAGCCTATTTAAACGAACACCCGCGAGACCCCTACACTTGCAGCAAATTAGGCGCACTCTACAGCCAAATGGGAGAGGTAAAACGGGGAATTGAAGTATTGAAAAGTGCCCTTTCTCAGGAAACCACCAATTTAGTCCGCTTTGAACTCTATTATCATTTGGCACTAGCCTACACTCGCCTGGAAAATATTCCCAAAGCTATCAAGTATTATCAACAGGCGATCGCCCTAGATATTTTCCCCCCCTTAAAACTGGGTGCTTATAATAACTTGGGAAACTTGCTCCAGGCTCAAGGAAACCTGGGGAATGCCCTCTTAATGTACCAGAAAACCGTAGAAATCGATCCCACATTTGCGAAGGGTTATTTTAACCGAGGGATGGCATTTAAGACTTTAGGTAAACTCGACAGTGCGATCGCTGCCTATCGCAAAGCTATACAGTATAATAGCCAATATGCCCAAGCCTATCAGAACCTGGGAGTTGCCTATCTCAAAGGTGGAAACGTTTCTGAAAGCTTAAAAGCATTTAAAGAAGCGATCGCTCTTTACAAAGGCATCAATCCCAAAGAGGGGGAGAGACTTCAACAAGAACTCGCCACCATGGGATTTACAGACCTGTAATCGTGCAATCCGAAGCATCGGAAATCACTCGGAATCCTTTTTTGCTCGCAATTCTTAATCAGAAATCATCTAAAAATACCTATTCTGGCCATGAGTTGCCCTCACGACCATGTTAGAATTAAAGCCTAATTTGGAGATCAATCGCCGTCAATTTCTGATATTAACCCGTTTGTTTTCGACATCAATCGGTATGTCAATCGCCGTATCGAGTTGCGATCGCCTATTGAATCCCCGAGCCTCCCAAGCATCAGACAATCATCTGGTTAACATTGGCTACATTCCCATTACGGACGCGGCTCCATTACTAGCTGCCTACGACAAAGGCTTTTATCGTTCCGAAGGTCTCGAAGTCTCCCCTCCCCAACAGTATTACTCTTGGGATGCCATCTCTCAAGCCTTCATCAACCGAGAGGTGAACGTTGTTCACTTATTAATGCCCACAACAGTGTGGATACGCTACGGTCTCAACGTTCCCGGAAAAGTCGTTGCTTGGAACCATACGAACGGTTCGGCGATTACCGTCTTGCCCAACATCGATCACCCAAGTCAGTTAGGCGGGCAAACCATTGCCATTCCCTCTTGGTACTCTATCCACAATATTGTCCTGCAACTTCTCTTGCGCCAATATGGTTTAGAACCCATCGTGCAACCGACGGATATAAACTTGCAATCCAACCAAGTACAGTTGGCAGTATTATCCCCTCTAGATATGCTTTCTGCCCTCTCTAAGGGTGATATTTCTGGGTATATTATTGCCGAACCCTACAACTTGGCGGCGGAGACAACAGGAGCTGGCAAGCTCTTACGCCTTACTGGAGATATTTGGAAAGATCATGCCTGCTGTGTGGTTTTTATGCATGAAGATGACATTCGCGATCGCCCTGAATGGACACAAAAAGTGGTTAATGCTATTGTGAAATCACAACAATGGTCTCGGTCAAATCGTTTAGAACTGGCGCATCTTCTTTCTCTCGACGGAAGTAAATATATGCCCTATCCTGTATCCGTTCTAGAACAAGTCTTGACCTCCTACGATAGCGATTACTACACTCGCACAGGAGCGATGATTCATCCGGAGTGGCGATCACAGCGTATCGATTTTCAACCTTATCCCTTTCCCTCGTATACGCGATCGTTGGTCGAGCAGCTCAAAAAAACATTGATTCAAGATAACATTTCTTTTCTAGAACAATTGTCTGCTGATTTTGTTGTCGAAGATCTCGTCGATGATTCTTTCGTTAAGCAAGCCTTAATGAAAGTAGGCGGACCACAAGTCTTTGGTCTATCTTTAGATTTATCTCGTACTGAAGAAGTCCATATTTAAATAGCAACCCATAATGGATAGGTTTAGGTTACTGAAAAATTACATTCAGTCAAAATTCAGTTCTATATGGCGAACTATTGCTATTGAGCATTTGCTTCGCTACAGCTTGATTACATTAGTAACCCTTAATTTAGTCATTGTTGGAGTGATTGCCATCGAATTGACTCGACAAACTCAGGAACAACGAATTAGCGAGCTACAAGAAGAACGCTCCCTATCTCTAGCCAATAAAGTCAGAAGTCGATTAGACGATTTACAAAAAGAATTAAGCTATCTGCAAAAAATACGCAGTTTAACCGAGATCGATCCAACCATTCAACATCGTCTCTTGGAAGGGTTGACACGGCAAAATGATGCCTATGAAATGATCGCTATTATTAATGAAAATGGTAATGTATTAACCGCAATTGCACCCTATTCATCAGCTGATCCGATCGATCTTGTCCGATCTTCGATCGCTAATCAGCAAATGACTACAGCAATACAAGAACAAACGCTATATTCTCAGCACATTACATTTGATGAAGACTTGCGTGTTCCTGTCATGACCTTAGTGCTTCCCTTGCAAAATCTTCATGGACAACCTCAAGGCATTTTATTTGCAACGATTAATCTCAATTTTCTGAGTTTTATTCTTGCACAAGTCCAGATTGGACAAACAGGTTATGTTTATATTCTGGACGAATACAATCGAGTGATAGTCGAAAAGCTGACAGCAGAGGACGCTTACAAAGAAATGAATTTAGCTCCTCTCAATAACCCGTCCTTAATTACAATATTGAATACAAAAATAGCCGGTTCTGTTAATATTTATCAAGGGTTGCGTAACCTCCCTGTATTTGGAAGTAGTGCTTTTATTTATGGTGTAAATTGGCGTGTGATTGTTGAATTACCCACCTCGGAAGTCTATGCTCCCCTGCGTCGTTTAGTCATAGTGATCTTGCTGGTACTCGTTCTGGCCATCTTCATTTCTACTTTGTTAAGCATTAAAATTGCTCAAATTCTCGTCTCTCCTCTAGAAATACTAACTCAGGCAGCTAATGAGATTAGTAATGGAAACTTTTCTACTCGATTAACTTTCAAGCAAGATAATGAATGGGGAGTCTTGGCAAATGCTTTTAATTCAATGAATGATGAGATCCAGTCCTCTTTCCAAAAAATGGAAGTTAAAAATGCAGAACTTTCGGATACATTATCCAAACTGCAAAATACTCAAATACAACTTGTTCACAATGAGAAAATGTCCAGTCTTGGCCAATTAGTGGCTGGGATTGCCCATGAGATCAACAATCCTATTAATTTTATTTATGGAAATCTGATTTATACAGAGAGCTATGCAGAAAACTTGCTAGATGCAATTGAAACTTATGAATCTGTTTATCCAGATCCCGATAGAAAAATTGCAGAGAAACTAGAAGAGATTGATATTGATTTTATCAAGAAAGATTTTCCTAAACTCCTAAAGTCTATTAAAATGGGGTCTAATCGTGTCCGTGATATTGTTGATTCCCTCCGCAATTTTTCCCGTCTTGATGAAGCAAATATGAAGGAGTCTAATATTCATGAAGGAATTGATAATACCCTGGTTATTCTACAAAATCAGACAAAAGATAATGGTGATCAAAAAGCCATTGAAATTATCAAGATTTATGAGGATTTACCCTTGATTGAATGTTATCCTGCACAGCTCAATCAAGTCTTTATGAATCTCCTGAATAATGCGATTGATGCTCTAGAACCATTCCGTCATTCAGGAACTGATCGATTGCCTCAAATTTCAATTTCTACATCCCAGGAAGAACGGGGAAATATTGTCATTCGTATTGCTGATAATGGTTCTGGGATTCCTGATGAGATAAAACAACGGATTTTTGACCCGTTTTTTACAACTAAACCGATTGGGCAAGGCACGGGATTGGGGTTATCCATCAGCTATCAAATTATTACCCAAACCCATAACGGAACGCTCAAATGCGATTCAAATGTAGGTGAAGGCACAGAATTTAAAATTATTATACCCGATCGCATCGTACAGGTGGGTGAGAACATAGGCTAAGAAATCAACATGAATAGGGACTACGGCCAAGGATAGAACTCAGAGTTAACGGTATATGATACCCTTATTCCTACAGCGGATTGAGGAATAAGCGGATGTTCAAACGCCTAGCGATCGCCACTCTGATGGCATTAACGTTTATGTTGACCAGTTGTGTTGCAGCCACCAGTGGACTGCAACAGTATGTCAATGCTACCAAAGGATACGAATTTTTATACCCCAATGGTTGGGTTCCCGTGAAAGTCAGTGGGGGGCCGGATGTCGTCTTCCACGACTTAGTGGAGAGAACAGAAAATTTATCGGTCATTATTAACCCAGTGGAGGGAGACCAAGGGTTAAGCGATTTAGGAACACCGACAGAAGTGGGATATGAACTCTCAAAAACGGCGATCGCTCCTGAAAGAACAGGACGCAGTGCAGAACTGGTGAATGCCGGTTCTAAGACTCTTGGCGATCAGCTCTATTACTTATTAGAATACGAAGTCAATATTCCCGATCAACCCATGCGCCATAATCTCACCAGTGTGGCGGTGAGTCGCGGAAAATTGCTCACGTTTAGTTTATCGACGACCGAAAAACGTTGGCAAAAACTCCATACTCTCTTTGAACAAGTCGTTCAATCATTTAACGTTTATTAACCATGACCATTCCTCCCTTGGTCTTAGCTTCTGCGTCCCCAGCTCGGTTGCGCTTACTCCAACAAGCGGGAATTTTTCCCCAAGTGCATCCGAGCCATTTTGATGAGTCCCAAGTGCAAAGCTCAGACCCAGAAATCTTAGTAAAAGCCTTAGCCCAACGCAAGGCAGAAACGATCGCCCCAGAGTATGAAAAAGGCGATCGCCTGCCCCTGATTTTAGGCTGTGATTCTGTCTTAGCCATCAACAATCAAATCTATGGTAAACCCGCGAGTGCAGCCGAAGCGATGACTCGCTGGCAGGAAATGCGCGGTCAACAAGGATCTTTATATACGGGCTATGCTCTGTTAGACTTGCAGCAAAAAAACTCTGTAATTACCGCCGAAGTGACCACAGTTCACTTTGCTTGGGTGAGCGATCGCGCTTTAAGAGCCTATATTGCCACCAAAGAACCCCTTAATTGTGCCGGAGCATTCGCCATTGAAGGTAAAGGGGGTTTATTTGTCGAGCGTATAGAAGGCTGTCATATGAACGTCATTGGCCTGAGCTTACCTTGCTTGCGATCAATGGTCGATCAATTGGGCTACGACATCACCCAATGGTGGGAACCATCAACCCATTAAACCTGTAATCCTCTAAGCTTGCTACACTAAAAAAAAGAACCAGCAATCGACAATACTCGGCAAACGTTGGGAATCAATATGGCGAATGAACAAGCCTCCAATAAATTAGTCCAGTTTCCCAAAACTGTGACCTGGGAAACCGACCTGGCGCGTCTATGTGGAGAAGACGAGTTATTTCGCGATCGCTATCAACTCTATAAACTCCTGGGAAGAGGTGGCTTTGGAGTCACTTTTTTGGCCAAAGATTTAGGTGCAACCCAACAGCCTTGGTGTGTGATTAAACAACTTTGTCCTAAAGTAAAACACCCGAAAGGACTTGAACGGGCCCGTCGTTGCTTTCGCCGAGAAGCTAGAATCCTCAGCCAGTTAGGTAACCATCCCCAAATTCCACAAATGTTCGATTATTTTGAGGAAAATGGAGAGTTTTATCTTGTTCAAGAATACATTCAGGGGCGAACTCTCTCCCGTGAGATCCGACATCGAGGGCAATATTCTGAAGCCTTAGTGAAATCTTTTTTGCTGGAAATTTTACCCCTATTGAAGTTTATTCATGAGCAAGGAGTAGTCCATCGCGATATTAAACCTCCTAACATTATTCGCCGACACAGTAGATCGGAAGCCTCCCCAGGAGAGTTGGTTTTAATTGATTTTGGAGCCGTCAAAGAGTTAATCCGAGAAACCGAATCGAATCATACAATAACGGCTACTGCTTCTACTGCTTTTGTGGGAACTTTTGGCTTTTCTCCCCCCGAACAGTTAGCCTTGCGCCCCACCTACGCCAGCGATCTTTATGCTCTAGGAATTACTTGTGTTTATATGCTGACAGGGAACTTTTCCGCTGATGACGAACTACCCCATTTTCGTCCTAAACAATGGTGGCGTAATCAGGTAGAAGTTAGCGATCTTTTGGCTGATGTTGTTGATAAAATGTTGGCGGTGGATCTCAAGGAGCGATATAGTTCAGCCCAAGAGGTTCTTACTGCTATTGATCTAGCTCCCCATCTAGAAAGTTTAAATGAGTGTCTCACCCATCAAGCCCAACCCGAAGAACCGGAATCTGAGGAATATGTATCTCCAGCCCAGCGCCGCGCTCAAGAAATTCGAGCACGTATGGAACGTTTGCAAAAACGGCAAAAGTTGGGGAATCACCATTTCCCCAAGCATTGGTAGCTTAAAATTCTGCACAACTTTTTCTTGATTATCCCAAATAATTGTTGCTAAATGTATAGACAATAGTGTTTCACTGCCATAAATTGTTTGGCTCTTTCCGCAACTTCTTCCACTGTCCAAAAAATAGCTTGCATGAGGATTTACCCTGTTCTTTCTTCTTTAAGTTGGTCATATCAACTATAGCGCTACACGCTAGTGGGAGTTGACTGATAAAACTGAAAATCCCCTGGTAAAAGCGACCAGGGGATCTTAGAGGTTAAGATAGGGGCAAGTGATTAAATCTCTTGCATCAGGGGTCAGAAAATGAATGGCAATAGACTCATCGTCTATTCTGATGACGATTGCCTATTGCCCGACTTCTGCAAGAAGTCTATTGAAATCCTAACGAGCAAAACCCACCGTTATAGAGTTCGTTGCGTTCGCGTTCTAATTGGGAAACTAGGGTACGATCGCCTTTATCTTGGGCTACTTGCAAGCGGTGTTCCAGACTTTTGAGGATATTCTGACAATGGGCCGCAGCCAGTTCAATGGTCAATTCTGATTGAGCGGACTGGAGCTGATGGGTTGGGCGTTGTAAACCTGGATAGGTGGGTTCGTCACATTGGTGGGTTTTATACTCGATCCCACGGTATCTTAAATCCATCGGCGATTGAGGGACAGGGAGGTGTCTGGGGTAGCGATTCACCCGATAGGTACGACCCCGATATTTGGCAATCAAATCTTCTTCTTGTATGTCGATCGGCAGGGGTTTACGGTTGTATTCTATACCGCGATAAAAGAGGTTCATGAGTCTTTCCTTTTCTTAGTTTTGAATGAATCAGAGAGTTTTGAAATCGTTTTTTTATTTCTGTATCTATCATGACATTTCAGGATGAAGTTTGGGTGTGATTTAAATTAAGATTAAGTTAAAAATTATAAAGTTAATCTAAAGTCTTTGAAGATGAGTGAAAATCGGGACAACAACAACCAAAAACAAAGACTTTTAGAAGCTATCTGTTCTGGCTGTTGTTTATTTTCTACTGCAATCGGAGCTAAGATTCTTTAGCTTCTAAGGCTTCGACTCGACTTTTTAAGGTTTGATTGGTTTTCTTCAACTGCTCGATTTCTTGCCGTAAGGTGTCCATCGCGCTATTCGAGCCGATCGCCTTCTGCACTTTTTGCACGGTTTCTTCTGCTCGACGCTGCACCCGGCCATCTGCGGTTGAAGAGGCGATCGCCTGTAAAATCCCCATCGCTTTTGCTGTTTTCATCCCTCCCAAAGCCTGGATCACTGCCATTTGGGTTAAGAAAAACGATTCAGCCGATAAAGCATCCAACCGTGCTAACACCTCTTCTACTTGAGCTTCATCTTGACCGGAGGATGCCACACCTAAAGCACGAATGGCACTTAAACGTAGAGGTTGGGGAATACCGAGGTGGGTATACTCTAGAATCACCTCTAAAGCTGCTTTAGAGCGATTCATTTGGCTTAATCCGGCGATCGCCCCACTGCGAACTACCTCATTCCAACCCGCTTTCGTTTCCAAAACTGTCTTGAGCAGTTTAATCACCTTACGGGGTTTAGGCATCTCTTGATCCTTGACAGCGGCGATCGCCCCCAAAGCCTTAGCCACAGAAGCTTCCACCTGATAAGACGGATCGCCATTAACCAAAACCGACTTCAGCACCTTATAACTCGCCTTAGTTTTGATCGTCCCTAACGCTTCAATAACCGCCTTACGGACTCTAGCATCCCCATCTTGCAAACCCACTAACAGAGCCTCAAATACCTGATCCAGGCGAATTTTACCCAAACCTCTGGCTATTTCCACTCGCACTCCCCAAAAGGTTTCCGTTTTTAATGCTTCAGCTAAAGCCTGAACCACGGGTAAGGTTCCTTTCTTCACTAAAGCATTAATGGCATAAATGCGAGCAATGGGATCGGGATCGTAAGCCAACTGAGCCTTTAACTCAACTACAGGATAGTCCAAAACCACCGTTTTCAAATAGTGATTCCCCACATCAAAACTGATAAACTTAGGCTTCTCATCTAAGGGGAAATAAAAACTCTCTTCCACTTGATGAATTCTCACCGTATGGGAGTTAACCACAATTTCAGGTGCTTCACCGTCCTTTTCTGAAGGACTGACATAGCCAAAACCGATAGGGATTGTCAAATCAAAGAGAAATTTTTTATCTTCTTTAGCTTGGGTTTGGACTACCGTTACCTTCGCCAGCTTATGATCTGTATCCCAACTGTAGCTGACCTTAAAATCGGGATGTCCCCCACGATAGACATATTGATCGAATAAAAACAGGAGATTGCGCCCTGTAGCTTCTTCAATGGCTCGCAGTACATCCACCGTTTCTACCGTACTATGGGCATGATTGCGAACAAAGGTTTGTATTGCCTTGAAAAATAAATCATCGCCCAATTCTGCCCGCATCATATGGTAGACACAGGCTCCTTTTTCGTACAAATGGCGATCGTAGAGTTCTATCGGCTCCCGATAGACATGGGTGACCATGGGGCGACGATAGCGGGTTTTATCTTCTTGTAAATAGCTTCGTGCTTCTCTGAGGTAATAATAGGCAGCATCCTCTGCTCCATATTCCTGTTCTGTCCACAGCACTTCACAATAGGAAGCCATCCCTTCTTTAATCCAAGCGTGAGACCAATGTTTAATCACCACTAAGTCCCCAAACCATTGGTGGGCAAGTTCATGAGCGACTAAACTTTCAGTAAAGGGATGATCGAGTAGAGATCGTTTATCCAGTAGACAGCGATCCGTTAAGAGCGTTGTCGAGGTATTTTCCATGCCGCCAAAGATAAAATCAGCGACACAAACTTGGGCATATTTGGGATAGGGATAGGGATAATCAAAGATGTTACTAAAGAAGTCGATCATACGTGGCGTTTTGCCCATACTTCTCTGGGCATCATTTTTACGGTCTTTTTCCACATAGTAAAGGACGGGGGTGTTTTGCCACTTGTCTTTGATTTCTACAAATTCGCCTATTGCTAAAGTCATCAAATAGGTCGGATGAATTTCTTTTTGAAACCAATGATAAATTTTAGTGTTGCCTTCAGTTTTTGTATCGATCAGTTCCCCATTGGAGATCGCCATATATTTAGCCGGGACTTGAACTCGAATTTCTGAAGTGGAAAGTTGTCCGGGGTAGTCTAGACAAGGGAACCAGTAACGGGAGTCTTCATCTTCGCCTTGAGTCCAAACTTGGGTGGGTTTGCCAGGATAATCAGTATCAGGATGAATGAAATAGAGTCCTCTTTGGGGATGATCGACTTGATAGACAATGTTAATTTCTAGAGTTTGTTCCGTTTGAGTTGGGAGATCTAGGTGGATGTGGAGTTTTTGTCCATCGTAGTCAAAGGATTGGGATTTGTGGTTGACTTTGACCTTCTCGATGATTAAGTCTACTGCGTCTAGGGAGAGGGTTTCAATACCCGTGCGAATGGGTTTGAGATGGAGAGTACAGGAACCGCTATATCGAGCGTGAGGAATGTCTAAGACTAAATCTAAAAAAATATGTTCGACTTGTCCGGGGCGATCGGGGGTATAGTGAGGATAGGAACCGGGAAGTTGAAAGGATTTGCGTTTGGGTTTTTCGGTATCGAGGAAGGATTTTAAGAGTTCAGACATGCACTTAGAGTTGAGATTAGGAGCAATCTTTTAGTTTAATACAGTTTTTAGGGTTTGGAACACGAAACTGGGGACAACTAATCTAAGATGCCGGTTAATATTTCTAGCAAAAGAGTTAATTCTTCTGGTACAAGATAGCGCTTGGGGTCTTGTTGAATGCAGCGCTGTTGGCGATCGAATGTCCCGAATCGCCAGTCTTCACCGGTCGTGACGATGCCGTATAAAATGGGGGTATCCGATTGAGTCCAGCGATCGAGGGCGAGGAGTTGAACTGCCAGTTGGGTAAAGCCACGCACGAGATCGGATTGTTTGGCTTCAATGACTATGAGGTTATGACTGGCAATATAATAATCTAGGGTTCCCCGCAGATATTCATTGACAGCGATCGCATATTCGACATGGATACGCAGATCGGCAAGGTCGGCGACTTCAAGCAAAATGGGGCTAATTAGAGCTTCTCGACGGGCAGTTTCATTGATCAATTCGATGCGTTTGCGGTTGCGCTCTAGTTGATAGAGCAAGGGTTCAATGGAAGTTGTTAAGGCTCTGTGAGGTAAATTGAGGGGCGATCGCACAAGATGACAATCAAATTCAGCTAGAATATCTTCCAGAGTAAAACTGAATTCAAAATATTGGCTGAAAGTATACGATTCTCCTGGCTTAAAAATACGTGAGGAAGCCATAAGTTAGAGTTTAAGAAAGACAATAGATAACAGATAAAAAACGAAAATATCCCACTGTTCTTTTAGCTGGACAAGTGGGATATTTTTTCTTTCTAGAGATATCGACTTATCGCAAGAAACTACTCACTAACCACAACGTAAAGAAAGCAACTACAGCCGCGAATTGATCGCTGTTAACTTGACTGACGTTGGCTAACCCCGCTCCTAAAAGGCTACCGAGCAATAACCCAGCGATCAGTCCCCCAACGGTAAGTAAGACCGATCGCCCAAACTTATTTTCCTTGCGGTTCAAGAAATAAATGCTGGCCACCACCCCCGCTAAAAGTGTAACCTGGAGAGGAGACTGACTACCCTGGGTGGGGGGCAGGAGGGCGACACAACTCATTAGCACTAAATAAACACCCATAGGCAAGAGAATATCTGCTTGACTGGGAGTATCCAGATAGGATTGTAACCAGTTGGGCATGGAATTCCCAGGAGTTGGGGGGGGCTTCGGTTGAGTCACCGTTGCTTTTTCCGGAAACCGGATGCGATCTGGAACTTTGAGTTTTCCCTGTTGCCGCAGTCGTAGACGATCCATGAGAACGGCATCATAGGCCGTCTCAATAGCTTCTACTTGTCGGCGATCGCCACTGTGTTGATCCGTGAGGCTCTGACGGGCCTGTTGAATTTCCTCAAACGAGGCATTTTCGTTTAACCCCAAGGTTTCATAAGGACTTTTGTCACTCATCTTCTTTTTAATTCCCTCACAATCATTCAGCCCTCCGATCGAGGAACCGTAGGAGTATAGACTTCCAGCATACATAGCTTATACAAGCTTGGTTGCCCAACTCAATGGTTGACCCGTTTTCTAGCGCTTGCCAAATTAGCCTAAACTTTTTTCGCCATTTTATTAGTGTCACTTTAACATAATTCTTAATAGAGTTGGCTACCCAAGCAATCACCACCGATAATAGATAATCTAAGCTCCTCAATGACAGATCGCCCCATCTTTTTGAGCAAGGAATGATCTGCCAGTGGGCTTAGGCTGCCGTTATTCTAACGGAAAACCTGTATCACAGAGCCACCATGGCCAGATACACTTGAGGACGAAACTGCCAGTCTTGGGTCTGTTTGTCAACTCGCAAGCATATATCACAAGGTTATTCATATGGCTTCAGCCAAGATTCTTGTCGTAGATGATGATCCTGCAATTCGTAATCTAGTCTTTCGCTATTTGGGCAAACATGGCTATGAACTTGAAAATGCTCCTGACGGAAAAACCGGCATGACTAAGTTCAAGCAGTTTCGCCCCGATTTGGTAATTTTAGATGTTAATTTACCGGACGCGCTAGGTTACAATCTTTGCCAGGAAATGCAAACTTTAACGGATGTTTTTGTGTTGATGCTTACGAGCCGCACGGATACATCAGATAAAATTATTGGCTTTGAAAAGGGAGCCGATGATTATCTCACTAAGCCTTTTAGTGTCGAAGAACTCAAATATCGCGTAGAAGCTCTACTGAAGCGCCAGCGCACTGTGACCACTCCTGAGCGTCAACTGATTACCCATGGTCAGTTGTCTATTGATCCCGAACGTCGGGAAGTGATGTTCCAAGGGGAACCCGTGGTGCTAACGGCATTAGAGTTTGATTTGCTGCATGTTCTAGCCAGCAACCCGACCAAGGTGCTGCGACGTTCAGAGTTAATCAGCCAAGTATGGGATTATGAACACCAGGGCGATCAGCGGGTTGTTGATGTGCATATTGGCCAAATTCGGAAGAAGTTAGAAGCAGATGGGGGACATCGGTTTATTAAAACGGTGCGGGGTGTGGGTTATAAATTTGCACCTCCCGATACTGTATAGGATGAAACCAATTCTGGATTGCCCTATCCTTCTGCGGATACGGAGGGGTTGAGATGGGACGTGCATCTACCCAGTGTTTGGAATAAGCGCCTGACTTTTTCTAGGTCTTTGTCTCCTGGTTGGCGCTCAACTCCACTGGACAAATCGATACCTTGGGGAGAGAGCTGCTGTAAAGCTCTGTGAATATTGTCAGGAGTCAATCCTCCCGCTAGGAACCAGGGTAAGGGAGGAGTAAAGCTCTTTAAGTCTTCCCAATTGAGGGTTTGACCTGTTCCGCCAAGTTGGTGGGGGTGATAGGCATCTAAGAGTAGGGTATCGACACAGGTTTGATAGGTGGGAATTTGATTTAAGGTTTCCGGAGTGCGGACTCGAAAGGCTTTGATTAGTTCGATCTGGGGTAGATGTTGGCGCAGGGTTTGGCAAAATGAGGGGTCTTCATCACCATGGAGTTGAATTCCAGTCAGATGGCCTAGGGTGACGGTGTGGGAGATTTGCTCTAGGGTAGCGTTGACAAATACGCCGATGCGATCGATAGATGGGGGCAGTTGGGTACAGATCTGTTGGATCTGTTGGGGTTCAATGTAACGGGGAGAGCTGGACACACAGATGAATCCTAGGGCTGTAGCTCCTAAATCGGCGATCGCCACCGCTTGGTCAACTTGGGTAATGCCACAAATTTTAACGCGCATATTTGCTCCGGATTCTGGAAATTTTGTATCAAAATTTTAATAAACTTTAAGGAATGACACAAAAATAAAGTTTTGTCACCCGGCTTCTTATAATAGTGAGGACTTTTTACCGGGATTAAGGAGCGAAAGACCTATGACCTCAGAATGGTCTCTCAATATTGGACTGATCATGATTGCTTGCAATATTCTAGCGATCGCCATTGGCAAATTCACCATTCAACAAAAAGGTGTTGGCCCCGGCCTGCCTGCTGGCCCCTTCTTCGGTGGCATGGGAATGGCTGAATTACTGGCGACCACCAGCTTAGGTCATCTCCTAGGTGCTGGCGTAATCCTAGGACTCAGTGGTACTGGAGCGATTTAATCTCCCACACAGTTTGGAAAACTTGGGGAGTATGGGAGTCCGGGGAGCATCGTTTTCCTGATTTTCCCTCTCCCCAACTCAATTAGCCCTTACTAACCTGTAGCACTCTAATTGCTGTCCACTCTTGTTCAGATAAAGGTTGTACCTGAATTTCCATCTTAAAGGTTTCACAGGCTGCTTGAGTCAACGTATCGACTAAGTGAGAAAAACTCAGAGCAGCTAAACTCGGTGGAGATTCTGGCAGTCGCTCAGAAAAGACCTGATGCCATAATTGGCGATCGGGATTCAGACGCATAGAGCCATGTTGGAGAACTGTGGAACCCTGCCAAACCTGAGCGCTACCAATCAGCTTATAGCCAGAATCTAAGACTAAATCTGCTCCCGTCGCTGTGGCAAAACAATTGGGAACTTGGGCATAGCCTCGCCCAGCAGAACCATAGTGTAACTCGAAATCGAGCGATCGCCACCCTCGAATCAGAAACTCACAAATCTGCTCATAAGCTGCCATTCGATGAGCAAACCGTCCAGAATACACCACAGCATAAGTTAAATCTCCTTGATGGAGAACCCCTCGCCCCCCCGTTGGTCGCCTCACCAACTCTACGGGTTTTCCTTGCCATTGCAAACCTTGCCAAGACTCGGGCCAGCGTTTTTGGTGATACCCCAAAGAAATTGCCATCGGCTGCCAGGTATAAAATCGCAAGCTAGGCGGCTGATTGCCCTGTTGATGCTGTTTCCAGAGCCAGCGATCGATCGCCATTTGCGATCGGCCCGACTCCTCAATTAAGGGAATAAACCGCCACTGTGCAACCAAAACTACTGTCCAAATTCAGCAATCAGAGCGTCATCATTATCATCAGCAATATTGGCTACTAACGTAATGGCTCGCGCAATTTCCCCTGGGGACAATTCCGCCACCGTGCGCGTCGCGACCACCACCACCCGGTTATCCACAATGGCAAAATGGGCCTCAAAGGTTTTTAGCCAATTCATTTCCAATAACTTACGCATCAATCGTGCTTCCTCTTTAGCCGGTAGCGATAGCACATAAGACCAGACCGTTAAGCTATCATCATCCGTTTGACCCGTCAGTTGCACATAGACCTCAACCGAGCCATATTGGAATTTCCATAAGTACCCTTCCTGAGAATCATAGCCCGCTTGCACCGTCTGACCTTCAGCAATCATCGTGCTGATGACTCCTTCAATCTCATTAATATAACTGGGAGTCACAGGTTCTAGCTCTTGGGTCATCGTGTTTCCTACCACTGGATTACTCATAACCGTCTTTCTCCATCACCAATCACCAATCATCAATCATACAGGAATCCTATGGGTTAGAGGTTACCATGTTTACCCATTATTACAAATCCTGAGGATTTAGAGATATTCAAGGAATTAAGCTCTCGGAGATGCAGAAAAACTCTAAACGCTATAGAGCTTGGGTTGACTGCAAATTATTTTGCTCTCTCCACTAACCGGATATCTAGATTTTTCTCTATATCCTTTTCTAAGGCCTCCCAATCTAGTTTTCGATATATAGTTGTTTTAATTAAGGAGGGGACATGGTTGTAGGGGCGAACGGCCATTCGCCCCTACATATACCCTGGCTTTATCTTAATTAAAATGACTATATAAGCGCTTCGCGCGGTAATGGGTAATAGGTAATGGGAAAACCATTTTCACACTATAATGCCCATTCTTCAGGCTTTTCAGGGGAAGGCACTCTCAAGGAAAACTCCGATCGCTGCACCTCATAACAGTGAAAACCACTGTAAGTTTTTCAATATTTCACTTAACGTTGATGTTGACGTGTGTGCCTTCGCTCTATAGCTCTTCCATCAATGCTTTGACTCGATCGATTCCCTCTCGATCGCCAGCCACCTGATAGAGTTGTAGGGCGCGTTCTAATACCGAAAGGGCTTCCTGTTTGCGATCGCGTTCTTTGAGTGCCAACGCCAGCTTATAATAGCCTTCTGGATCTTGGGGCGCTAGTTGCACCACTTGACGGTAGGTGGCGATCGCCAAGAGGACATCATTCTGTCTCATGAAAATATCACCCATGGATCGATGGGCATCCACCAAATTCCGATCTAAGGATACTGCCCGTTGATAGGCTTGATAGGCTTCTGGCCAATTTTCAAAGCTCTCTTGGATTTTACCAATGGTCATATAAATTACTGGATTCCGGGAATCGAGTTGAGCGGCTTTATCCAAGGCTTGCCGTCCTAAATCCACATTACCGCGAGCTAACCAAGCACTGGCTAATTTCACCTGAATGCTACCGGAACGGGGATTCAGTTGTTCGGCTTGTCTGAGGTGTTGAATAGATTGATCCAGTTGTCCCTGTTTGAGGTACATTGCTCCAAGTAACTCATGGGCTTGAAAATTTCGAGGATCGGCACTGAGAACCTGTTCATAGGTTCTTTTAGCTGAGATAAAATCGTTTTGTCGCCACTGCACCACTCCCAAACCCAAATAAGCCTCCAAATTGTTCCGATCTAACTGAATGGCTTGTTGATAGGCAATTTGGGCCGCCGCATTATCACCAATCTTGGCTAAACTATGGCCGAGGGCATAGAAAAAGTCTCCATTCTGGCGATCGTAAACCACTGCCTGACGATAGGCTTGGGCTGCTTGAGCAAAATTTCCTTGAATAGCTTGCAGATAACCAATACCAGAATAGAGGCGAGCATTTTGGGGGTCTAATCTGAGGGCTTGTTGATAAACTTGAATGGCTCTAGGATAATTTCTCGCTTCGACGAACTGATTTCCTTGCTCCAACAGAGTATCAAGTTGGGCATCAGTGGGCGATCGCTGGGCAATCCATTCTACCTCTTCAGAGGCTTGAACGGCCAAGGGCGCAACCCCCTGAAAACCTCCCCAAACCAATAGAGTTGCCAAGAATAAGCTGGATTTGTGCATGGTTGATGATCGACAGAGTGTGTGTGAGGGATTTGTAATGAAAATTTACACTTTCTTTAGGATTCCGGCAAGGGGGAATAGGGGGGCGCGGGGACGCGGGGAATGGGAGACACGGAGATATGCAGATAAGGAAGATACTCAATGACTCACAAATCCCGACTCACAAATCCCGACTTAATTCTTCAAGATCCTAGTTTGAAGGCTTCGACGAACAGACTATACACTAAGCCAATTTTCAATCCATTAATTACATCTCGCCAGAGGTTATCTTGACTCCAAAGCTTAGAGCCATAAATGAGGCGATTGAGGACTTCTATCCCCATCACCAAAATGGCTGCTACCAGGATATCCTGTTCTGCCCGTTGACCAGCGATGGTAGACAAGGCTGTACCCAGGAAAAAACCGAATAAAAAACTGATAGTCAACAAGGACAAGCGCCGCCAAGGATTGCGTAATACCCTAGCAGTCTCTCGACTCAAAACGTTGACGAGTTCATTCAGACGAGTATTCTGCGTAACCCTATCCTCCCGATCGAGTGCAGTGCTAAAATTAAGGGTAAACCATTCACTCCATTTTTACCAAATTGTGACTATCTCTGTAGAATTTATTGAAGGAATGTCAGAAGAAATTAGTGGCATTAGTCTGCGAAAACGCCCGAATTCTGATACCAAAATTGTGGTTTTAAGCTTTGAGAGGCTGGTTGCAGCAGAAGGATTTAAGAGTTTTGGCAATAAGGTGGAGCATCTGTGGCTCAAGGATGAAGAAGGAACGATCCAGGTGAGTCCCAATGGTATGAAATTTATTTTTGTCGATGATGATGAGCTATCTAATGCAGAGTGTACGTTTGAGGTGCATTCTCAAGATCAGTTTGACCGGGTAATGCGTTTTTTCCATCGCTATGCTGATGCCTATGGTTTTGAGTTTCAAGGCAATAGGCAATAGCTTTAAGATTCTTCTGGAGGGGGATCGAGGGGTAACAGACCACTCTGTTGGATAAGTTTGGGCCAAATGAGGATAAAGTAGCCCATCCAAGCGAATATGGGTAGGGACAAGAGGAGGGAAAACCACCAACGATGGAGAATAATCCAACTCAGGACGATCGCCGTGACTCCAGTTAAAATGATAGACCAGGGTTGACACCACCAGGGCTTATATTGCCAAACATTCACGGGTTTTGAGGGAAGGGATTCAGACATGGGTAAAAAGTTAAGGCTCTCAGCTAGTTGTCAAGGGGGAGGCAATAGGCAATAGGGAAAATCCAGTTTTACCCTTGGCTTGAAAAGTCCATAAGGGGAACATCGGGTGCGATCAAGATTTTATTCTATCGGAAATATTTCTAAACACAAGGGAAAACTATGGCAAAATCGAAATCCAAAGATCGGACGTTAGCGATTGATATTGGTGGTAGTGGGATTAAGGCAATGGTCTTGGATCGCAAAGGCCGTCCTTTGGGCGATCGCGTGCGAGTGCAGACTCCCCAACCCGCTACACCCGAGGCAGTCTTGAGGGCGATCGCCAATTTAGCCGAACAAGCCGGAGCTTGCGATCGGGTTTCCGTTGGCTTTCCCGGAGTCGTGCGCCACGGTATCGTTTCTACTGCCGTTAACCTTCATCCCAATTGGGTGGAATTTGACCTAGCCTCAACGCTCTCGGAATCGTTGGGTACCGGTACGAGTGGCCAATGATGCCGATATTCAAGGGTTTGGAGCGATTTCTGGTCAAGGGGTGGAACTGGTAATTACCCTGGGAACCGGCTTTGGAACGGCCTTATTTGTAGATGGAAAACTGGTTCCGAATCTGGAAGGTGGTC
This sequence comes from Roseofilum sp. Guam, assembly GCF_017746735.1. Lineage (NCBI taxonomy): Bacteria > Bacillati > Cyanobacteriota > Cyanophyceae > Desertifilales > Desertifilaceae > Roseofilum > Roseofilum sp. Guam. Next base: position 45,344 of record NZ_JAGHZN010000049.1, read on the forward strand.
ATCATCCTTTCCGTAAAAAACAAACCTATGAGCAACAATTGGGACGTGCCGCACTGGAGAAAGTCGGGACGAAAAAATGGAATAAACGGTTGAAAAAGGCGATTTGCAAACTTCAACATCTATTCAACGCCGATCGTATCTATTTAGGAGGTGGAGAAGCGAAAAAGGTAGACTGTGAACTTCCTAAAAATGTCTCCATTGTTCCGAACATCAATGGACTTTTAGGCGGAATTGCGCTCTGGAATTTATAGCACTTTGCGCTAGGGAATAGGGAATAGGGAATAGGATTATGGTACATGGCTTTAGGGATTCAGTATTGTACTCCATAACATCGCAAAGCCCTGTATCTATTTTTCTGTCAGTTTCAATCCCTCATAGGGATTTAAGAGCGTTTCAACTCTCGGATTTAGGGATAGGAGGAGAAGGATTGAGGGGTTTCAATCCCTCATAGGGATTTAAGAGCGTTTCAACCTCAAAAGAGGTGAGTAATTCTGGGCGGAATGGAAGGTTTCAATCCCTCATAGGGATTTAAGAGCGTTTCAACTTGAGACAGACCTTAAAGTCCGTTGGGGTTGAAGTGCAAGATGTTTCAATCCCTCATAGGGATTTAAGAGCGTTTCAACCCGGCCAAATTAATTAATATCTATCAGAATCTCGTTTCAATCCCTCATAGGGATTTAAGAGCGTTTCAACGGGAGGATTCTTTTCAAGTTATTCGCTTGGGGTTTGTTTCAATCCCTCATAGGGATTTAAGAGCGTTTCAACTTCGCTCCAGGAGTGGCTTGATGATCCGGAGCAGCTCCCTTTGTTTCAATCCCTCATAGGGATTTAAGAGCGTTTCAACCTCATAAAGTTTTGGGTAGGAAGCTTTGAGCATTAAGTTTCAATCCCTCATAGGGATTTAAGAGCGTTTCAACACGACTCAAATCAAAGCGATCGCTTTAGCTTCCGGGGTTTCAATCCCTCATAGGGATTTAAGAGCGTTTCAACATTAGGGGAAATAAGAGTGGGAGATAGAGGTTGCATATGGTTTCAATCCCTCATAGGGATTTAAGAGCGTTTCAACAGGATACGCCATTGCATCTTTCTATTTGTAAGCCTAATTCGTTTCAATCCCTCATAGGGATTTAAGAGCGTTTCAACGCGGGGGTTTGGCGGGGGACTGCCTTAATCCTAGCAGTGTTTCAATCCCTCATAGGGATTTAAGAGCGTTTCAACAGCTAGTACCATTATTTGGGGGCGAAAATGAGGTTTAGTTTCAATCCCTCATAGGGATTTAAGAGCGTTTCAACGGTCAGGAATTGCGGATTATCGAGTTGTTTGGTGCGGTTTCAATCCCTCATAGGGATTTAAGAGCGTTTCAACTTTTCTTCTTTGGTCATTGGATTCTCCTCTCATTTGTTTCAATCCCTCATAGGGATTTAAGAGCGTTTCAACTTGCTAGAGCGCCCAATGGTTCGTTGTCCAAGCCTGTTTCAATCCCTCATAGGGATTTAAGAGCGTTTCAACACTGTTGGAGCACTATCAGGCCTAGTTTTTTGTGCCTGTTTCAATCCCTCATAGGGATTTAAGAGCGTTTCAACCAGAATGATACAAACAATCCAAGCGTTAGATATCCGTATCTGAGTTTCAATCCCTCATAGGGATTTAAGAGCGTTTCAACACTATAATCTTCTAAGTCAATTGGTCTCAAAATTTTCAGTTTCAATCCCTCATAGGGATTTAAGAGCGTTTCAACATCATGTACGCGACCATTTGAAGTTACTTGGATCGGGTTTCAATCCCTCATAGGGATTTAAGAGCGTTTCAACGTTTCAACTTGATCGTCTCCTTGATGGGGCTGGTTTCAATCCCTCATAGGGATTTAAGAGCGTTTCAACGGTTATGAGGGATTGTCGTGAGCGATCGCAAAATCGTTTCAATCCTTCATAGGGATTTAAGAGCGTTTCAACATATGTCGAGGGATTCTCGTCATTTTGGTTATCGTGGTTTCAATCCTTCATAGGGATTTAAGAGCGTTTCAACTTGCTCACCGGAGAACGGTGGTGGCACATGGCTGCGGTTTCAATCCTTCATAGGGATTTAAGAGCGTTTCAACATGACTGAACTAGAGGATCTTCCTCACTTATTCCTTTATGAGGTTTCAATCCTTCATAGGGATTTAAGAGCGTTTCAACTAAAATCTTCCTGCCAAATGTCACTCATCTCCTCTTTTTGTGTTTCAATCCTTCATAGGGATTTAAGAGCGTTTCAACACGACAACAACGATAAGCAACTAGAAAAATTTCTAGAGTTTCAATCCTTCATAGGGATTTAAGAGCGTTTCAACTTTTGGCCACCCGGTCAAATTTACCGGTGGCTGCCTTGATGTTTCAATCCTTCATAGGGATTTAAGAGCGTTTCAACAAAATGTGGCTAGCGCCTTTGAGATGAGAGGCGCTTAGTTTCAATCCTTCATAGGGATTTAAGAGCGTTTCAACTTCAATTGCCTTCGGTATTTCCATTTCTCATCTCTGGCAAGTTTCAATCCTTCATAGGGATTTAAGAGCGTTTCAACGTATCACCCCTGTGGTCGTTCCCACTTCCTTTTTCCTGGTTTCAATCCTTCATAGGGATTTAAGAGCGTTTCAACTGCTGGCTTTTGAGATCCTTGCTGTATTGACTTTTCAAGGTACATTTCCGACGCACAGGTAGTATCATAGCAAATCAGCTCCCAACCAACAAGCCTAAATCGCTGAAACCTTTGCTCTGTAAGGGCCGACGCTGGTTGTTGGATTCCAAAGCTTGGAACTCAGACGAGATAAGGTATACAGCCATTTCAGCGTTAGAGGCATTTTCCACACCCCCCTAGCGTCGGAATTCGAGAGGGGGATGGGGAGATAATCAATTATCGATTCTCGATGTTCTGATAATAACTAGAAATAATGGCAACGGCGAACCACCAGAGAGTGTTGACTTGGGGACGATACCAAACGGTATCGACTGCACCATGGGCCATCATACCGATCGCGATCGCCAATGCTCCCATTAACCACCAGGCCTCAGTAGAAGCCCTATCCCGCAATCGTTCCAGGTTTTTCCATCCCTGATGGAAGGTGACGGCTAAAAACCACAGGAATATGCTTAACCCAATTAAACCCGTTTCTACCGCCGTTTCCAGTAAGACGGAATAGGCACTAAGGGCGGAATATTTCGGAGTCATAAACAGGGGATAGATTTTATTAAAAGCACTATTCCCCGGCCCAATACCGATAATGGGATATGCTTGGATCATCCGCACAGCTCCCATCCAGACGTTAATACGGAAATTATTACTGCTATCGCTACGACCGGCAAAAATACTGGAAACGCGATCGCGCACGGGAGGCACAAACAGGACTGCTATCGCAAACAAAGCGACTAAAACCCCGAATGTCAAGGGAAGGGCAAACTTTTGCCAAAACGGAGATAACCTAGCGCTCCACCAATAAACCGCCAATAAACCGAAGGCAGTCAGGGCGACCACAAAGCCAATCCACCCTCCCCGACTATAGGTCAACACTAAGCAGGCAGAATTAACCGCGAACGTCACGATCGCCAACATTTTAGGAAAAATGCCATTCCAGATCCAAACCGCCGCCAAGCCCCAAATAACCGCCGGTAAGAGATAACCGGCTAGGAGGTTAGGATTGCCCAAATAGCTATAGACGCGGGTAACATCGGCAGAAGCTGAACTGGGGTCAACCCAAGTGGCCAGAGATCGCGCCCCAAAGAAGTATTGGCGAATACCATAAACCGCTACGGGCAAACTGGTCAATAAATAGATAGTAATTAGACTAGAGCAAATCCTCGGATTACGGGCAAGTCGAGCAGTAAAAGCAAAAAATAGCAGATACAAACCCAGTTTAATCAAGCCACTGAGGGCAGCCATTTTTACCGGAGATAGGGCTGTCGCGATCAGAGAAATCACCCCAAACAGGAAGATCGTTCCATGGATAGGAGTTGCTAAGGGTTGGCTTTCCTGATGGGGATCGTCGGAGAGAGTGAGTAAAATCCAGAATCCACTACAGGCGAGCAACAGGACACCAATTAAAGTAGTCGAGACAAAGGGACTAAACCCTAGAACCAAGGCCACGAGGGTAGCACCGATCCAGTCAGCATAGATCATCAGAGCGCTACCAGAACGCCAGGTTCTCAGCGATCCGACAATTCGATGCAGTAGGGATCCTTCCAGCCAAGGATCGAGGGCAAAGTTAGATAAGAGTAGAGTTTCCCACACAGCGATTTTTAGGGAATAGGGAATAGGTAATTGATAATAGCAAGAGTCTAGCAGGGTGGGCAATGCTCACCAAGCCCTAATTTTACTCACTAGCGTGTAGTGTTCTAAAACCGATGTTAGATTTTATCTAATCTTTGATTTTTATGTGATTGAGATCACAAATTTTCCGATCAAAAATGAGCCGTGATTGCAAAAACTTCCTTAACTACCGAATTTATCTTGATGCTTGCTGTCTCAATTGTCCCTTTGATGACCTTACCCAGCCCCGTATTGCCCTCGAAGCCCAAGCAGTCCTCACAATTATTCATGAATGCGAAACTGGACAAAGCCAACTGATTGCCAGCGCTGCTCTAGAAGTGGAACTTGCCCAAATGCCCAACCGTGAAAAACTTAACAACATTAAAGCGATCCTGGCGATCGCCAAAATTTATGTCAACAATAGTCCTACCCTTGAACAACGCTCCCTAGAATTAAGACAGTTAAGCTTTGGAAGCTATAACGCGCTGCACCTTGCCAGCGCTGAACAGAGCCACGCTAACATATTCCTATCTACTGATGACCGTCTCGTTAACAAAGCAAAACGTTATAACGAAATTCTTCAAATCTCCGTTGACAATCCAGTTCAATGATTAATGCAAATGACCCAAGTAAACCTCAATAATAATGACGACTAAAACCTACCAAGAAATCGTAACCCAAGGTTATCAAGCCCTCATGGATTCCCTCGGTATTGTAGACGCGATCCGATTTATTCAATACCTCAATCCTGGGCAGGGAAATTATACCCAAGATTGAGATCAATGGTTGAGTGAACACACTCTACAGGAAATTTTTGACCAGATGAGACAAAAAAAACAGGCAATCCCCAACAATATGAGGAAATTATTGAATAGTGCTCTAAAACTGAAGATAAGGTAATTGGGCGGCTGTGGCACGAATGGAGTCTACTCCTTGCAGAAGTTGGCCGCAACTGTCCCATGTACCAGAGCTAAACATTTGTTGCGCTCCAGCACTGAGGTGAACGGGGCTGGAGTTGCCTTCCCACGCTACAGTCAAGGTATTGAGATCTAAGGTCAGCTCCATTTGAGGATTAGCAGCGATCGCCGTTTGCAGCGTCTTAATTTGCTCGCTCGAAGCCGTCACACAAGGCAGTCCAATGGCGACACAATTACCAAAGAAAATTTCGGCAAAACTTTCACCGATAATGGCTTGAATCCCCCAACGGGCGATCGCCTGGGGAGCATGTTCGCGACTGGAACCACAGCCAAAATTACCATTTACGATTAGGATTTTCGCCTGTTGATACTGGGGTTGATCGAAGGGATGTTTGCCCTGCATTTGGGCACGGTCATCCTGAAAAACAACTTCTCCTAAGCCATCGAACGTGACACAGCGGAGAAAACGAGCCGGAATAATGCGATCGGTGTCAATATCATCACCGATTGAGGGAATTCCTGGGCCAGAAATTAGTTGAATTTGACTCATAGTTATAGAAAGGGGATAGGGAATAGGAAATAGGCAAGAGGGAAAAGAATATTAAAGAATATTAATGTTCTTTTGCACTGCCATAGTAAGACGTTACGAAAATAGCACGGGAGGCTGAAAGCCCCGTCAATTTATTGCGGGGATGAAAGACGACACGAGCGGCTTTGTCCGCCTTCCTTACGCTAGATGATAAGACCATGATTGTACTAGAGTTCAAGGCACGGGTGAAATCCGCCCAGTCCGTCGCTATTGACGAAGCGATCCGGACATCTCAGTTTGTTCGTAACAAGGCCTTGCGCTATTGGATGGACAACCCGGGAGTGGGTAAATACGATCTTAGCAAGCTCTGCAAAAAGTTGGCTGAGGAGTTTCCCTTTGCCAAGAAGCTTAACTCCATGGCGCGTCAAGCAGCAGCCGAGCGAGCCTGGAGTTCAATCAGTCGGTTCTATGAAAACAGCAAGAAGGGCATTAAGCCTGTAGGATATCCCAGGTTCAAGAAGCATTCTCGCTCAGTGGAGTATAAGACCTCTGGGTGGAAACTACTAGGACCGAAGCGCATCAAATTCACCGATAGCTTCGGGATTGGGGAATTGCGGTTGCTCGGAACCTACGATCTGGCACGCTATGACGAAGCCCTGATTAAGCGGGTTCGCTTAGTCCGTCGTGCTGATGGCTACTACGTTCAGTTCTGTATCCAGGTCAATATTCAGGTACAGAGTGAGCCGAGTCAAAAAGCCGTTGGGCTTGACCTGGGGCTGCACTATTTTATTACTGCCAGCGATGGCAGTGTAGTGGAAGCACCGCAGTTCTATCGTCAAGCAGAGCAACAGTTAAGCAGAGCTAATCGGCAGAAGTCCAGAAAGTACCGCAAGGGGACAAAACCCCAGTCCAGGAACTATCACAAAGCGAGGAACCGATATGCCCGCAAGCATCTAAGGGTAAGCAGGCAGCGTCATGAGTGGGCGAAGAGAGTCGCCTACTGCGTCATCCAATCTAACGATTGGGTTGCCTACGAAGACTTGAATGTGAGCGGGTTAGTTCGCAATCGGCATCTAGCTAAGTCGATTAGTGACGCGGGATGGTCAACATTTCGCTATTGGTTGGAGTATTTGGGCAGGAAGTATGGGAAGGTAACGGTGTCCGTTCCTCCCCACTATACGAGCCAGGATTGTTCAAACTGCGGCAAACGAGTAAAGAAGGCGCTCTCAGTCAGAACCCATCAGTGTCCGCATTGCGGCTATGAGGCTGACCGAGATGTGAATGCTGCTATCAACATCCTGCGCCTTGGACTCGAGTACCGTGGGGCACACGGGAACGCATACGCTTGGGGAGATTGGCCCTCTGGTTGAGTTGGAGAAATCCTGCTCAGTTAAGTCCGGTCGATGAACCAAGAATCCCCGTCTCGAAGCGAGCGGGGAGTGTCAACTTGCTGACGATCAATAGACCTCTTACCTATGTAGGGAAAAATAATAACCCAACAGATATAAGGAACCCGACAGCACAATTAACCCGGAAGAGTCCATGACTGCTGCATCTAAAGCATCTTGGAGATCTCGATAGGCAGCACAAGCGCTCAGATTCGGTTGTAGGGTTTGGGCGAGTTCAAGTAGTGCTTCAGGGGAAGCGCAATTGCTATCGGGAACGGGGACAGTAAAGAGGCGATCGCCGGGACGCAGCAGAATTTGAAAAATTTCTTGATGAGATTTAGTCGAGATCATTCCCATCACCCAATGAATGGGGGTCATCTCTAGGCTATCGAGATAGTGGCGCAAAACCAGCGCCGACTCTGGATTATGGGCCCCATCGATCAGAATACGCTGTTGTTTCCAGCTACTCCATTCTAGGCGGCCGGGCCATCGGGTATGGGCAATTCCCTGTTGGATCGCTTGAGGAGAAATCTGCCAGTCTGAAGGGGGTAGAGTTTGGATTGTGGCGATCGCCACAGCAGAATTTTGCAGTTGATGCGCTCCTACTAAGGGCAGTTGATACTCCAGATCCCCAAATCTAGCTTTTCCTCCCCCCAAATCTTCGGCTGCTGGAGGATAAAGAGCTGGGCAATTTAACTCTTGAATTCGTTGCTTAATCACCGTTTGTGCTTCTGGCTGGAGAGCGCCAATAATCGCTGGACAGTGGGGTTTGAGGATGCCCGCTTTTTCCCGGGCAATATCCCCTAGGGTAGGCCCCAACACTTGCCAATGATCCCAACCAATAGAGACAATAATCGAAGCTAAAGGGCGATCGCACACATTGGTGGCATCTAGACGGCCCCCTAATCCCACTTCCATGACCGCCACATCGCAACCTCTTTCAGCAAAATAGAGCCATGCAGCAGCCGTAAACACTTCAAACTGAGTGGGCGAATCTTCAGGATTGACTTGTTCTAAAACCGAAACCAAAATGTTATAGAGATCTTCTGAGGCAATATTCTGACCATTAATACAAATTCGTTCTGTCCAATCTTGTAAATGGGGGGATGTATAGCGTCCCACTCGATAGCCGGCTGCCTGTAAAATCGACGAGATATAAGCACAAACTGACCCCTTGCCATTGGTTCCCGCCACATGGATGACTCGAACCCGATCCTGGGGATTCCCCAAACGAGCCAAGAGTTGCTTAATGCGATCCAATCCTAAATGAATCGCTGGATGTTGATGAGAGGGCAACAAATCGGTGATCGCCTGCCCCCATTGAGAAACCTTATTCTTCAAGTTGCAATCTCAAATTCACTGTTCCAGAAGGTCTAACATCACCGGGAGAGCGAAATAATCCTAGACCTTCACCTACGATACTCTCTCGATACATGACATCCACCTTTTCATTAAGTCTCAATTGGGGAATCCCTTGAGATCTTCCCCGGGTCGATAACCGCGGATCGACCCGGTTTTCTAGGTCTGTATACAAACCCGGAAAATCTTGAGTGCTGCGACTCTCCACCGTTTGCAAAGAATCCCCTTTCAGAGTCACCGCCTCATCTTGGGACAGAGCGGGGGCAGTGAATAAGGAAACCACTCCACCCAAAGTCATCAGGGGTATAACTAGCCAGAACCCTATGGCGCTATGTTGTGCTAGGGAATCGGGCATATGTACCTGCATCTTAGGATTCACAACTGTACTCCATAACTGTAAAGTCTTCATCTGTCACACTGAGGGATTCAGTCTAAAAATACCCGTACTTACTATTATGGTGCGCTATGGAAAGCCTGAGCAAGCGATCATTTATAAAGTTTTAATCTCCCAACTGCCTATTGCCAGCCCTAAAGCTGGACAGCCGTTAATTCCCCCTGATTTAAATGCCAACAGCGATCGGCTAAACTCACTAATTCATCGGGATCGTGGGTGACAATCATCAAGGTCCAATGGGACTTAATTTTAGCTAACAATTGCACCAATTGCCGACGCATCGACCAATCTAAACCGGCGGTTGGCTCATCTAACATTAAAATACTCGGTTGACGAATTAATTGTACCGCTAAAGCTAAACGGCGCTGTTGCCCTCCACTCAAGGCATGGGGAGAGGTTTGCAACGACAGGTGATCTAAACCCACTTCCATCAGGGCTTCCTTAACCCGATCTAAATCCAACTCTGGATGACCTAAACGCAACTCTTCCAGAATCGTACTGCCGCAAAAATGGCGTTCGGGAAACTGAAACACTAATCCGGCCAATTGTTGCATATCCTCAGCAATTAATACTTGCTCGCGCCAGCGAATTTCTCCGGCTGTTGGATAAACTAAACCTGATAAAATTTCCATCAGGGTACTTTTTCCAGACCCACTAGGGCCAATAATTAATCCCAGTTCTTGGGGGCCGAGTTCTAAATTAATGGCTTTGAGAACTGGGTGGGGAATAGCTGGAGGATGATAGCTTAAGTTGTTTAGATAGAGCATGGGGAGATGGGGGGATAGGGAGATAGAGGGATAGGGGGATGGGAACTTTTAATTCAAGATATATCATCCTATCGAGTATACTATCGGACTAGAGATCGACTGACTGCTGTTGAGTTAAACTGCCATGAAAAACCAGCGTAACCTATTTAAATTTTGCTCCAGCTTGGCGATCGCCAGCTTACTGCACTTGAGTGTATTCACGCCTTCCCTACAAGCGGGCGATCCCTTCCGCGAACAAAATCCCCATGCTATTGGTGACCATACGGAAGCTGCATTTAAGGCCCTTTTTATTGGCGGAGATTATCCCCAAGCGCAACAGTATCTACAACAGGCAAAACAAAAGGAAGCTAACGATCCCATGCTTTATGCAATGATGGCTTCTCTAGCGTATATTGAACAAGACTGGGAGAAATTTGAAGAATATGCTCCCCAAACGGGTAAAGTGGCCAAGGCTTTAGTCAATGAGAACCCGTTGCGGGGCAACTTATACATAGCAGTGGGTCATTTTATGGAAGGGGGTTATGCCTTAGCTAAAGATGGGCCAGTCAGGGGCGCAACCCAAGCATTAAGGGAGTTACAAGAAGCACTAAAGTTTATTAACAAAGCGGAAAAAATCCGGTCGGACGATCCAGAATTGAATTTAATTAAGGGATATATGGACTTGATGTTAGCCGTGAATTTACCCTTTGCCGATCCACAACAGGCGATCGCCCGTTTAGAAAATCTAGCTCGTCCCCAGTATCTCACCTATCGCGGCATTGCTATGGCTTATCGCGATTTAGGCAATTACAATAAGGCTCTTGAATATGTAAATTTAGCCTTATCTGAGACCCCCAATCATCCTGAAGTTCATTACCTCAAAGCACAGATTCTCAAACAACTCGAACAATGGCAAGCCGCCCAAGGCTTTTTTAATCAGGCCTTAGCTCGGCCGCAAATTTTACCCAAATATTTAGTCGCCCAAATCTTTTTTGAATCTTGTCAAAATCAGCGTAAAATTGATCAGAAACCGCGCAATTGTGATGCTCTGCGCGACCCCATTAAAGAAGGCAATCAAACCTGGGGGCCGGAACGTTTACCCTCTTTAGATTAGCGCTACGCGCTAGTGATGGGTAATAGGTAATGGGTCAGAACGTTCTGTATTCATATTATTCATCATGAAACACAAAAGTCGGGAACCAGAAAGAGAACAGGGAAGCAAACGGTATCGTATTCAACGTCTGCGTCGTTTAAGTCAACTGCTCGATAATGCTCTACCTATTCCCGGCTTAAATTACCGCGTGGGAATCGATCCAATTATTGGCTTAATTCCTGGAGGTGGAGATATGGTGAGTGGGATCTTATCTGCTTATATTGTCCTGGAAGCCACGCGGTTTGGATTACCGAAAGAAACCCTAGGACGCATGGTAATTAATGTCCTTATTGATACCCTAACCGGAATTGTTCCCATTTTAGGTGATATTTTCGATCTCACCTGGAAAGCGAATGCCATGAATGTGGAATTGCTGGAAGAACATTTACAAGCCCCTAAATCCAGCGAAGCAGCCGATCGCGGCTTTATCATTGTCATGATTATGAGTTTAGCCCTGATTGTCGTTGGCGTTACCAGTTTCGGCCTGTTCCTGCTTTGGGGATTAACTGCTTTAATGAATTCTTTGTTTTAAGTCTAGCGATCAATCTCAATTGCCTGTCAAAGTCCTATAATACTTCTTCTGATAAAGACATGATTTTATGTTTTGCTCTTTCTAATATCAACTCTCGATTCAGCATGAGTTCATATTCATTCCCTTCCAATCCTAATACATAACACCAACATTTTTCCGTTCCCCAAATCGTGTTTTTCTTGAGGTCTATAACGCTTGCTCTAAAACGGGGATAGCGATGAATTAACTCTAATTCCAACTCTCGGTGTTTAACGGCATTATAAACCTGATTTGAAGTCGAAGCGGTTAAATTAATCCATCTATTGGCTAGAGTAAATTGATATCCCCAAGCCAGATATGACAATTTATTTCTTTGTTTTTGAGCTGTCCCCTCTGGCATGAATTCCAGTAATTCATCAGGTTTAAGATGAATTAAACTAATATCAACATCACTGATTCCGCGTACATCAGAAGGAACACCACTAGCCAACTTTAGCCCAGAAATAGGAAGCATTTCTTGAACTAAAATAAATGTCTCTTCAATAGATAACATCCGATCTCCTTTGATTTCTTATCTTGCCCACTTTCTCAATGAAATTGCTATATTTTAATCAAACTTGTCAGAAATGGGATCAGCTTCCAGGACTAGGGCGACAGGGTTGTGAAATTAAACGTTAAGGCAAGCAGCGATCGTTGCCATGACTGACTCGGACAAATTCGATAAGTGATAACCCCCTTCCAAGCCAAACAGGATTTTCGAGGTAAGTTGTAAACAAGCTCCGGTAAATGTACCATAATCATCCGGAACTAAATTCATCCCTGCTAATGGATCATCTTTTGTGGCATCATAACCGGCACTGACAATTAACAAATCCGGTTTGAACTGCTGTAAAAATGGAATTGCTTGGCTTTCAAAGGCTGGCCAATATTCCACCATTCCCGATCCAGAGGGTAAAGGAATATTTAAAACATTGTCATACTCTCCACGCTCTGTTGCTCTACCGGTTCCAGGATAAAAGGGAAACTGATGGAGAGAACAATAGGCAATTTGGGGATGGCTTTGGACGATCGCCTGAGTACCATTGCCATGATGGACATCCCAATCTAGAATAGCGACTCGCTCCACTCCCGGTTGAGCTAAAGCATAGTGAGCAGCGATCGCCGCATTAGAGAACAAACAAAACCCCATTCCCCGCTGTGCTTCCGCATGATGTCCTGGAGGACGCGCCAATACAAACGCTGGAGTCCCTGTTGCCAAAACCCTCTCTACACCATCGATCCAACCATTCACTGCCAAGAGCGCTATATCATAGCTCTGGGCAGAAACCGGGGTATCGCCATCGAGTAACCCACCTCCTCCTTCCGCAATTTCCCGTACCCGTTGAATATATTCAGCCGTATGTACTTCCTCTATCCAGGGTAAAACGGGACGCACTTCTACTGGAGTCGGTGTTTGCCAATCGAGAGATTCAGCCCATAAACTAGATTGGAGAAGATTGGCGATCGCCTGAAGACGCTCCGCTCTCTCCGGATGCCGTCCCGTATCATGGAGCAAAAATTCCTCAGCATAAATAATTGGAAATACCATATGAGCGCCCCATCTCTCATCCGCTTAATTTGCCCTCTATTTTATAGCCCTATGGTATTAAAATAAAAACCAACCCCTTTCTGGGGAATCACGGGATTTGCTCTACCCGCCATAACCTTCCCAAGCCAAAAGAACACGACCTCTGCTAATCATGCTTTCCATACCCTCCGCTCTACCACAAATCACCAACGAAATCGAACGTCATCCCGAAGCGCTTCGGATGAAGAAAATGTTAGTGTGCGCCTGGCAAGATATCTGGGAAAACGATGCCAAACGCTTACGAGCCATAGCTTTACCCGATCTACTCGAATCAGTCATTAAGAAATATCCCACCTTAGAAGATCTCAGAGAAGCGCTCGAGCGGATTGCCAATACCCTCAACAAAAGACAAGAATATCAGGCGATCGCCCACAATATCGTCCTTATTTTAAGCAAAGTCTATCCTGATACTGAGGAAGCCACCCAAGTCTATGCTGCACCCCCAACCCATATTACCCTAGCCTCTAATCAACCCCTGCCTAGTTCTATCTCTGTGGTTGACCCTCCCGTAAACACTCAAATTCGCACCGGTTATGACCCTTTCAATCTGCGGTTAGAACTGATGCGATACACCAATCCTCTCAGGGCTAAAATGGTCTTATTTTCAGCCTTACACCAAAAATCCCGTTTAGAAGAACAAGATTGGGTGAATCTAAAAGCCGAAAACCTAGATGGACTCCTTTATGGCATCTATGAACAGTGTGAAACCTTAGCAAAATTAGAAGAGTGTCTTTGTGCTACAGCCAATAATGCCGAAGATGAACCGAGTGAATGTAATCAAGCAGCCGGAGCTATTATCCAATGTATGGGGCGGTTTTATCAAGATTGGGAACCCGGAATGGAAGATGTCATATATCAGGCAAAAGCTTACCGTAATCCGAGTGAGTTAACCGGTATAATTGTTCAAAATTCCTCAGACTCTAACGCTACTGGTCAAGAACCTGAATCGACTCGTCGTATATCGAATTCCCAATAGCAAGATTGTTTTGTATTGGACAACTATCTATCAAAAGTGATGAAGAGGGAATATGAATGCTCAAGAACTGATTCAACGGTATGAAGCTGGAGAACAAAAATTTGCCGGTGCAAAGCTCAATCGAGTCAATTTGAGAGGAGCAGATTTGATTGGCATTTATTTGTATCAAGCAGATTTGCAAGGGGCCAATTTAATGTTTGCTTATCTCAATCGAGCTAACTTGAATCGGGCCAATTTAATGGGGACTCAATTGGGAGGTGCGAATTTAACCCAAGCGAGTATGACTTCAGCGAAGTTACATGATGCCGATTTACACGGGACTACCCTGCATAAGGCCGATCTGCGGATGACGGATTTGACCTTGGCAAATTTAGTCGATGCTAATTTAGTGGAAGTCGATTTACGAGGGGCAGATTTAAGTGGCGCTAATTTAACGGGGGCTTGTTTGAGGGGAGCGAATTTACGGGAAGAGCGCCGCGCCTATATGTCTTTTTTACGGGGAACTACCTTGCATCGGGCGGATTTACGAGGGGTGAATTTGTCGGGGGCCGATTTGTCTAAGGTGGATCTTAGTGAAGCGAATTTAACTGAGGCGACGTTGCGAGAGGCGGATTTAACAGGGGCGAATTTGCAAGGAGCGAATTTGCAGGGAGCCTTTTTGACAGAAGCCATGCTGAGTCAGGCCAATTTACGCTATGCCAATTTGACCGATGCGAAGATGGAACGGGTGAATTTGATTGATGCGGATTTAATGCGGGTGAATTTGCAGGGCGCTCTGTTAGCCGATGCAAAGATGAATCGAGTCAATCTGGATGAGTCGGATTTAACCATGGCGCGTTTGAATCGGGCGGATTTGAGTCGGGTAACGTTCCGCAATGCGATTTTGAAGAAAGCAGAATTTATTGATGCCTATTTGGGACGAGCGGATTTGAGTGGGGCAAGTTTAGCTGGGGCCAATTTGTTTAATGCGGAGTTGAGTAGCGCCAATTTGATGGGGGCAACCTTGCGGGGAGCAACGTTGCCAGATGGTTCAATTAAGCGTTAACTACCAGAACCGGTTGAATTGAATTGACCAGAGTTGGTGATAGATGGGAGAATCTAAAGGGCCTATTGCGGCACTGTTCCCTCTTACCCCTTGCTGTCTTTTACTAAACATGGGCAGAACCTGGATTTACAATGAAGTGTTACTCCCTGGTCAGAGGGAACCATTAGGTGTATTACAGACGTTAATTGAGTCTAGGCTCTTTTCTGAATACGGTGTGTATCAGAGTGAGCAAGAGATCCGTTTTGCGGGTAATCGGGCGATCGCCGTTTCTGTGGATCTCCAGCAAGTCACACTCCAGGGTCTGATTGGAGATCGCTATTTTCTGGTTGACGATCCGTTTAAGCAAGTAGAAAAGGCATTCGGGTCGATTCCTCTAGAACAATGGACAGCCTACGGTTACATTAGTTTTGATTTAGTTCGGTATTATTATCCTTATCATAAGGCGATCGCTGGCCCTCTACTGTATTTTTTTGTGCCTGCGACGGAAGTGATTATTCGGCCCCATCAGATTCTGTTACGTACTTTAGATTCTCCAGAACTCCTCTGTAATCTACTACGGGATTCAGGAAACTTAAGGCCTCAGCATTGGACAACACCTGAATGGGTATTTACGGATCGAGATCATTATCAAGCTCAGGTAGAGGCTTTGCAAGGAGCAATTCATCAGGGAGAGTTACATAAGGCAATTCTCTCTCGCTCTGTGAAACTTAAGGGCAATTTAGATATTTTAGGAACCTATATCCTGGGAAATCAACAGAATCAGGCCCTTCGTTCCTATGGTTTGCACCTTCCTGGCGTAAGGACGGTGGGGTTTAGTCCAGAAATTTTAATGCAATTATCCCACAATCCCTTAAAAGGACAAAACTTAATGACCAATCCCGTCGCAGGAACTCGTCCGAGGGGAGAGACTCCAGAAGCGGACGAACGGCTCAAACGCGAATTATTTGCCGATGCGAAGGAGGTGAAAGAACATGCCCTTTCGATTTGGTTAGTTCAGGATGAAATGCAGAAGATCTGTACACCAGGAACGGTGCAAGTGGTTGATTTTATGCAGGTGAAGCAATACCGATGGGTACAGCACTTATCCTCCCAAGTTCAAGGTCAATTGTGTGCCAATCAATCCCTTTGGGATGCTCTCAAGGTATTATTTCCAGGGGTTACGGTTTCAGGAATTGATAAGGAGGTGGCGATCGCCTGGATCGATCGCTTAGAGACGGAACCACGGGGCATTTATGCAGGAGCGATCGGCTGGATTAACTCTCAAGAAGAGGCGGATTTAGCCATTCCCATTCGGTCAGCCTATCAATATGGAGAATGGATTTATCTCAATGCGGGCGCAGGGATTATGGCCGAATCAGTTGCTCAAAATGAATATATTGAATCGGTGAATAAAATGAATACCATGTTAACCAATTTAGTTTTGGAATAATCAAGGCTTCAAGGTTAAAATAGATGCCAATTAGATACGATCGAACCTCCTATGACTGCTGTTATTTCCGAACATATTGAAATCACCCCTGGAATATGTGGGGGTAGACCTCGTATTCTGGGCCGTCGGATTCGAGTTCAAGATATTGTCATTTGGCATGAATATATGGGAATGTCTCCAGATGAAATTACTTCACGCTATCCAACGCTTACTTTGTCTGATATTTACGCTGCCTTGGCTTATTATCATGACCATTTCTCAGAAATTAAGCAACATATTCGTGAGGATGAAGAGTTGGTTAAGCAGATGCAAGCCGAGATTCCTTCCAAGATGCCCAATCCCCGCTTGATATAAGATATGGAAGAATCAATTAAGTTTCATTTGGATGAAAACGTAGATGGCGCGATCGCTGAGGGATTGAGACGACGTGGACTTGATGTAACCGTAACGGCTCAAGTTGGGCTTTTGGGCGCTTCTGATGAAGAGCAAGTTGCTTTTGCTTTAGTACAGTCTCGTGTCGTCTTTACTCATGATGCCGATTTTCTTCGGCTTCATCGTCGAGGTGTAGAACATGCTGGAATTGTTTATTGTCAGCAAGGAAAACGCTCAATAGGAGAAATGATCTTGTCTCTTGTACAAATCTCACAATTCCAAACTCTAGAATCTATGTATAGGCATATTGAGTTTATTTAAGGCGATCGCCCCATTCTCCCATCTCCCTATTTTTAGCCGCGTTACCCACCTTGCAGGGTCAATTAAATCTAGCGATTCGGAAGTCAAAGTACATGGCTCTGGAGCGCTTGCCTTAATGCAATTGTAGCACGTAGGGTGGGTATTTACCCACCCTACCGTGAAATCAGAACCGATAGAGTTACAAATCGTCGGTAACTGCACCTCTGCTACTCGAGGCCACTAACTTGGCATACTTGGCTAACACACCTCTGGTATAAGCCGGTTCCTTGGGTTTCCATTGAGCGCGACGTTGGGCTAACTCTTCATCGGAAACCTGGAGTTCTAAACGGCGCTCTGGTGCGTCAATAATGATAGTATCGCCTTCTTGAACTAAGGCGATCGCGCCACCGACGGCTGCTTCGGGAGCCACATGACCGACAACCATGCCATAGGTTCCACCAGAAAAGCGACCATCCGTAATTAAACCCACAGAATCGCCCAATCCTGCACCGATAATCGCTGAGGTGGGAGCTAACATTTCCCGCATTCCGGGGCCACCTTTGGGGCCTTCATAGCGCACCACAATCACATCAGAAGGCTTAATTTTACCGGCGAGGATGGCAGCTAAACAGTCTTCCTCAGATTCAAACACCCGTGCTGGCCCCGTGATTTTGGGGTTTTTTACGCCAGAAATCTTGGCCACGCCGCCCTCAGTGGCTAAATTGCCCCGCAAAACGACTAAATGACCAGTGGTATACATAGGGTTATTCCAGGGACGGATTACATCTTGGTCTTCCCTGGGGGTTGAAGGGACATCGGCAAGAATTTCGGCGATAGTTTGACCGCTGACGGTGAGGCAATCCCCATGAAGTACGCCATTGTCGAGTAGAATCTTCATCACTTGAGGAATACCACCGGCTTGATGGAGATTGACGGTAACGTACCGACCCGAGGGTTTTAAGTCGCAGATCACGGGGACTTTGGCGCGGATCGTTTCAAAGTCATCCAGAGTTAACTCTACACCGGCTGCATGGGCGATCGCCAATAAATGCAAGACCGCATTCGTCGATCCTCCCACAGCCATGACCACGGCGATCGCATTTTCAAACGCCTTCCGGGTTAAAATTTGGCGAGGTAAGATGCGCTTACGAATGGCATCCACCAACACCTTAGCCGACTCTGCTGTGCTATCAGCTTTTTCTTCATCTTCAGCCGCCATTGTCGAAGAATAGGGTAAACTCATGCCCATGGCTTCAAAGGCCGAAGACATCGTATTCGCCGTAAACATTCCCCCACACGATCCCGATCCTGGGCAAGCATTGTCCTCAATACCCTTTAATTCCGTCTCATCAATCTTACCCGCACTATGTTGCCCCACCGCCTCAAAGGCACTCACTACCGTTAGATCGCAATCCTTATACCGACCGGGCTTAATCGTTCCTCCATAGACAAACACGGCTGGAATATTCATCCGAGCGATCGCAATCATCGCCCCTGGCATATTCTTATCGCAACCCCCAATTGCCAGAACCCCATCCATACTCTGACCATTACAGGCGGTTTCGATCGCATCAGCAATCACCTCCCGAGAGACCAAGGAATACTTCATTCCCTCCGTCCCCATCGCAATCCCATCACTGACCGTAATCGTACCAAACATTTGGGGCATGGCCCCCGCGTCCTTGAGAGCGCTTTCCCCGCGCACAGCCAAATCATTCAAACCCACATTACAGGGCGTAATCGTACTATAGCCATTGGCAATACCGACAATCGGTTTCGTGAAATCCTCATCACTAAACCCCACTGCTCGCAACATCGCTCGGTTAGGCGCTCTTTGCACACCTTGGGTAACCACTTGACTTCTAAAATTATCAGCCATCCTGATCTCCTTTGCTTACAACGAAATGAGATTTACAGCACTTGGCAATCTTCTGAGGTATGCTTTAATCCTTCCCAACGCCCCTTAAGGAGGGCAGTAAAAGGCTCCCCTTTTCAAGAGGCAGATTTGGGGGGATTCAGGTATACCGCATACCCAAAGAAACTGCTGTATACTCTTCCTTCCTATTGTCTCAAAAGAGATGACCCTTTGAATATACCTTATGAGTTTAACCGGTTCTTTGGTTAGAGCCAGTATGATACTCTAAAATTTTCCATAGGCTTCTTTTAAGTTTTCTCCCTTTCTCCAGCAACTCAAGCCTAACGCTAACCCATGGATCTAGACGAACTCAAGAAATTATACACCGAAGGACAACGAGATTTTCGCCAAGTGGATCTGAGTCGCCAGCTTTTAGTTGGTATTGCTCTTAACGAAGCCAATCTACGAGAGTCACAATTAACACAAGTCAATTTGAGTAAAGCCAAACTCAAGGGGGTTAATCTCAGAGAATCGGACTTACGAGGCGCAAATTTGAGCGGGATTGATTTACAAGAGGCTAATTTGATTAGTGCCAATCTTCAAGGGGCTAATTTAATGGGAGCCAATTTGAGTGGGGCAGGGATGCGAGGGGCTGATTTACATGAAGCAGATTTAACAGGAGCCAATTTAACCCAAGCCAATCTCAGTGAGTCGATTTTGACAGAAATTCGCCTTTATGATGCCAATTTAAGTAAGGCAACCTTGACTCGATCCAAGTTGGATGAAGCAATTTTAACTAAGGCCAATTTAGAAGGGACAAATCTCACATATACCTTACTGACTAAAGCTCATTTGGAAGAAGTTAATCTCACCAATGCGATGCTCAGTGGGGCGAATTTAGAGGAAGCGAATCTAACCAAGGCAGATTTGAGTTTTGCGAATGTTAGTGGGGCCAACTTAAGGTTGGCAATTTTATATCAAGCCAATCTTCGTCAGGCAAACTTAAGTTGGGCCACGTTGCGACAAGCAGATATGCGAGTGGCGAATTTGTTTCGGACCAACTTAAATTGGGCAAATTTAGGAGAGGCAAATCTAGCTCAAGCCATGATGATTGATGCTAAACTCAATCAGGCAAATTTGCGTAATACGGATATGACCAGTGCAATTATGCCAGATGGTTCCACCCATGAGTAGCGATCGCAATTAATTCCAGTTGCCAATCAAGGTATACGCTGACCAATAGTAGGGATGGTTAAAGGTTTGGGATCTAGAAAATTGATCTTGTATATCAATCGTTAAATCTGAAGAGAGATGAAGACGACCCTCACGGATATTAATCGAACCATTAATCATATTTAATTGTGTTTGTCTTAAGGCAGTAATTTTAACGGTTGAATTCTGAAGTTGATGATAAAATTCTGCCATTAATGCCAGTGAACCTTCATCAGAAGTATACCATAAACTGCCAAGAGACGTTTTAACTCCTGCTTGTAAAGCTAATCCAGAAAACCCTAATTCTGCTTCTTCACTTCCTAGGGCTGTGCGACAAGCACTGAGGGTTAAAAGTTCAACCCTAGGATTTTGATTCCATTGAGAATCTTGAGATAATTCACGCAGTTGATCTAAGCCCACATTGCGATCCCATAATTGAATGAAAGAGTTGCTGATATCTCCGGGTCTAAATTCGGCATGAGTGGCAATATGCATCATCCGAGTATCTGGAGTTTTGCTATATTCCTGTAAATTTGCCACGGTGGCTTGTCGGTCTAAAAAGGTTTGACTTTGCCAAATTTTTTGCAGCCAAGAAAGTTCCACAGGAACTGCAGGTAAGGGGGGTAATTCCTGGTTTCGCCCTCCATCCGATACGCCAAATCCTAATAATGTAGCTGATTGAACGGAACGATAGGCTGGATCGATCAGACTAAAGCTGGGAATTAAACCAATCTGATAGTCTTCGATCAGAAAATGTTGGTCATGGTAGAGGGCAGCAATGGGAAGAGAGCGAAGTTTTTTGTCTAAACAAAAGATTAAGGTGTCTATGTTCTGAGTAGATAAGGAGTGTTCTAGTGGTTGAATCAACCCTTGGTAGAGTTGACTGGCATAGGGTTCATAGCTGGTGGTTCTGATTTTTCGTGGATTGGTAATTTCTTGGTTAAATTTATTGATAGTTGTTTCTAGAAAGGAGCGGGGAATGTCTTGTGTTTTTATTTGGGCAAATGGAGAGGATTCTGATTTTTGTTTTTTTAATAATTGGGGAGAGAAACAAGCATCATTTTTAGGAAAAATGGCGAGTATATTCAATTCGTTTTGTAGGGAAACCATATAAATAATGGCCGAGCGCTGTTGGTTTTTTTGGGCTAACTGATCGAGGATTTGTGCAATTTCACATGTGGTTGCGGTTCGGCCATAGAGTTTGAGATCGAAATATTTTGCATATTCGACGGCTTGAAATTCTTCAAACAGTTGAATGGCTTGTTCAAAGTCGGATTGAAGAAATTGGCTTTCAAAGGCTTCTCGAGCGATTTCTACGTCTTTGAATGAGGTGTTATCGTTACTCCCAGAAGAATTATCAGATTCTGAAGGAGGAAAGGATAAGAGTTCTTGAAGATTAGGGCCAGTGACATCGGATTGATTGCCGGTTTGGGAGTAGGCGGTTTGTAGGGATGAATGGGTGAGAAGGACAAGAAAAATGGAGATGAACCAGACCCAAAAATGATGAATTTTCATAGCTTCTAGGACTTTATGCCGGTAAAAGTCATTATGTTTAAGATTTAAAACGAGAAAACATAGCCAATTCCTAAGATGAAACGGCCGCCATCGCCAGCACTGCCAGTAATATCAGTTACAGCGGGGGTGATGACGAGGGGAAGTGTAGAGACAGGAGTGATGGATGCGCCAAGGGTTAGGTCTTGACCGGTCCATTCAACGATCGCATTTGCCGAAGGTACAATCCTGGCCGCAACCCCCCCAAATACGGCTATTTCATCGTGTTGTTCCATAATATTGTCTTCTGAACGAAATTGCCCTCCACCCACTCCAGCAGAGACATAGACCCGACTAAAGGGAGCAGAGACATTTTCACGCAGATCGAACCGTTTGCTCACCACTCCATAGACGCTCGAACCGCCATCTGTATCGCCCCATTGAAGAGCATTATGGACTCCAACGGCGATCGCCCAATTTTGGGGCAGTTGGCGATGGATTTTCAGGCTCACGGCTCCATCTTGGGCGGTATCTCCCACTAAATCAACAATACTCACCCCTACATCCACTCCCACTCCAGTTTGGGGATTGCCTAATCCGATCCCAATACCTAATCCCGCATCTGCCTCATCTGTATAGCGGGTACGGGATTGTACGCCTAACGCCACTCCCACTGTTCCCCACTGTTGACCATAGGCTGAGGGAATCATAACCGTCGTGGTTGGAGAGGCAGCAACTGGGGTTTGAGTCGGACGGGAGAGCGGAAGGACTGAGGGTTGGAAGGGTTCCAGGTTTGCTGGAGTGGTATCGGGACTGAGGGAACCAGATGTAGGAGGGATTTCTGGTGCTTGAGCGAGAGGAAGGGGAGCAGCGATCGCCTTTAGATACTCTTTATGATATTCTTTATTCCCCCCTGCTTGTCCATCCCCGACCCGTTGATGGGAATTCTTGGCCGGGATTGAAGGGGTTGCCGAAAGAGTACGATGTTCAACTTGAGGCGAATCTACACGACGATCGATCTCGGTCCGATCTGTAATCGTTGGGGGAAGCGAGCCAACCCACAATTGTTCATAATTGGCAATTAGTTCGGACTCAGGAGGTAATTGAATTGACCAGCGATCTGGGGGACTGGGTAACGTCAATACGGGGGAGGGTTCGGTGAGTTCAGACCGGTAATTTTCTGGAATAGGAGGAGGGATGTAATCCTCCTCAGAATTCAGGCTTACAGAGATAGGAGGAGGGAGAGAACGATGATTTTGAGAATTTTGGTAGATTACGAAACTTTCCTTAATCAGAATGCCACTCACGACACTCAACACCAAACCTCGGAGCAGAGATGATTTAACGATTACATCTGCCATAGACTTGCTACATTTACGCTAGGGTGCGATCGCAGGATACCCATTACTGTAACACTGGAGTGGGGAGTGGGGAGAATGGGGGAAGCGAGGACACGGGGATACGGGGACGCATAGATAAACCCTTACCTATTCCCCATTCCCGATTCCCCATTAAATGACTTCTAATTCATCTTCTTTCAAATGGGCTTTAAACCGCTTACCAATGTTTGGAAATTGAACAACGACAGGGAAATTCGCACTGATGCTCACTTCTTCACCTTTCCAATTGTATGTAGAGGCTAAATCAATCACCTCCCCTTCCTCACCCTTGAGATCGAACGGTTCATTGCGATGTTGGGGATGATGATAAATAACTAAAGGTGTTTTGACCCGAACGCGATCGCCAACTTTTACACTCATATACTTTTGCTCCACAATAATATAAGCTCAACTTGCTTTTCAGTTAACATTTTTGTTAATTGAGTACAATCTTTGATTCTCTCATAAAAGTGGAACTCAGTGTACGCAAGGACTCGATAGGCAACCTAGAGAAGAGGAAAACAAAATTAGTCCTCCTGTCTAGGTTGCGGAGCATTCAACCCAGGAATCTCAATTAACCCGGAATACCAGAGTCCAAACCCGGCTCCCAGGAGTAATAGTAAGAGCAATCCCCAAACGATTGCCCCAACTCGCTTGGATGGGTGTTTTTCCAGTTGAGGAGCCGCTAGTGCTGGCTCTGCTTCAGGTTCTGGAATCACCTGCTGAAAAACAAACTCTGGAGATTCGGGTAAAGATAACTCGGCATTAATCGTTCCTGTCGATAAGGATTTTGGCTCAGTTCCTGACTGGAGAACGGACGGTTCTCTCTCCTCTTGTGGAGAAACCTGACAATACATTAAGACCACCGATACATTATCGGGATTCTGGTCCGATCTTCCTAACTCTAACCAGCGATTAACGGCCTCTTCTAACGTAATCTGACCCGCAAAAATGGGGTGAATCTCTTGTTGCCAATATTGTTCTATAGTATGGCGATCGCTTAATCCATCGGAGCATAAGAGTAAAAGCCCATCTTCTTCGATAATCAACCGTTGCACATGGGGTACTAATTCATGGTTATCGGCATGTTGCACTCCCAAGGCCTGAATCAGTTGCATGGCATTATCCTGAGCGGCGGCTTGACGGTGGCAACACTCGCCTTTCGTCACTTGCCAATGGGCAAAATCATCATCCTGGGTTAATAATTGACAATAATCGGGCGTAATCCAATAGGCACGGCTATCGCCGACATGGGCTAAATAGAGTTCGTGGGCGTTGGGAAAATCTAAACCAAAGGCTGTTTTTACCGTTTGGGCAATTTGCAGAGCCATCACTAGGGTAGTGGCCATTCTTTCCCGGCCAGAGCGCCCCTTCATATCATTTTGGGTCGCAATCAGATTATTAACAATGCGAATCACAGAGGTCATATGGTCAATCCAGATGGTTGGCTCGACCACTTCCGTTTGTTCTGCCAATTCTAAGAGTAATCCTTGTACTTGTAATTTGACGCTGCGCACGGCCAACTCGCTGGCGACTTCGCCCCCTTCATGGCCATCGAGTCCGTCACAAACGATCGCTAATTCCCGAATCCGATCGAATTCTGGGGTAAGATTGCCATTTTGGGAAACCGCGATTGGATAACAGCTATCTTCATTATGCGATCGCACCGTGCCCGCGTCTGTTCCCCCAGAAGTCGTAATTTTTAAAGGTAATTCTGCCGCTAATTCTAATAACATCTGATTCAAGGAAGCCGAGATCGTCTCCCAACGTTTACCTTCCTCAATCTCCTGACATAAGGTACTCAGTCGTTCCTGGATATCGGAACTACAACCCTCTATCCAGGTTTGCCAACAGCGAGAGAGGGCGGCTACACTCGGGGGTGACGAAGTAAAGATTAATTCTCGTAGGTGAATTCGCCAGCCTTGCACCCGGATATTTTCTGCCGTTAGCAAACTCGCCCCAGCTCGAAAGGCGTTTAAGGGGTTCCAGAGTTGACTTAATTGCCATAACCAATAGACTTGACGTACTGGGGAAGTTTGGGGCCAAACTTCGGTAATGGAGGGGTAGAGGGTTCCTTCTGGAGTGATAGGGATGCGATCGAGCAATAAGATGAGGGGATGACCGGGGATTTCCACACCGCCGTAGAGTTGGGGCAGATGGAGAAGATAGGAAGAGAGATGTAAATAGGCTAATACTTTTGGATCGGAGCGATCGGGGATCAGGGGTAAGCTTTGAGGTTGAGTATCCTGCCAAATTTGGGCCCCAACCACCTGATATCGGTTAGCGACAATTTCCCCCACAGGAACTGACGATCCCTTAACTGCCCAGAGATAGCACTTGGATGTGTTCATACAAACCCTCCAACCCTAAAGATTAGGTTAATTATTCGACGCGATCGCTCTTTGCATAGATTAGGCTATTTTCAGGGATTCATCGATCCTCTTTTCTGACTCAACCCTGTGTTCATAAATCGGCATGGCTCTCAATCCTATATTTATTTGGCTGATTGCTGGCTTTATCCTCTGTATGATGGAACTGGTAACCCCCACAGCTTTTATTGAGCTGATGATGGGACTTGGAGCATTTGCGGTGGCTGGAGTTGCCTTATTGCTTCCTCAACTGGGGTTAGGGATACAAATTGGCCTCTGGATGGTGTTCTCTTTGGGGCTAGTCTTAGGATCTCGCAAACTCTTACCGAAACGGACTGCCTATAGTATTCAAGATTCCAAAGAAGCACAAACTTTAACTCAAATTTTACCCGGTCAATCGGGACGGGTGTTATATGAAGGGAATTCTTGGCGGGCGAAATGTGACGATCCCCAAGGGGCGATCGCCGCTGAGGAAATGGTTTATGTTCTCCGTCGAGAAGGGAATACGTTAATTGTGATTCCCCAAAAAATGCTCAATTCTTAAATTATCTAATTTTAATTCTCTGGAGGTCTACTCATGGGTGAACTATTTGGTATACTGGTTGCTTTGTTTGTTGGTGGTAGTGCTTTATCTTGCGTTAAAATTGTGAAGCAAAGCGAACAAATGCTCGTGGAAAGTTGGGGCAAATATAATGGTAAGAAACTCGAACCTGGATTAAATTTTTTGATGCCTGTAGTTGAGTCCATTTCCTTTAAGGAAACGATTCGTGAAAAAGTTCTCGATGTACCCGCCCAACAATGTATTACCCGTGATAATGTATCGATTAGCGTGGATGCGGTGGTCTATTGGCGGATTATGGATTTAGAAAAAGCCTATTATAAGGTGGAAAACTTGCACGCAGCGATGACCAATTTAGTCCTAACTCAAATTCGGGCTGAAATGGGTAAATTAGAGTTAGATCAAACATTTACGGCTCGTTCAGAAGTGAATGAAGTCCTGTTGCGAGAGTTGGATATTGCTACCGATCCTTGGGGAGTCAAAGTCACGCGGGTGGAATTGCGCGATATTGTTCCCTCTAAGGCAGTCCAAGATTCCATGGAGCTGCAAATGTCAGCCGAACGCAAAAAACGGGCAGCCATTTTAACGTCGGAAGGAGAAAGAGATTCTGCCGTGAACAGTGCTAAAGGTCGGGCAGAAGCTCAGGTTTTAGATGCAGAAGCGCGGCAAAAAGCAGCGATTTTAGATGCAGAAGCGCAACAAAAAGCAACCGTTTTAAGGGCGCAAGCGGAACGGCAACAAGCGGTATTAAAAGCCCAAGGAACAGCCGAAGCCATGCAAATTGTGACGAAGATGCTGAAAACCGATCCAAGGGCAAAGGATGCACTGCAATTTTTAATTGCCCAAAACTACATGGAAATGGGTATGCAAATAGGCAGTAGCGAGAGCAGTAAGGTGATGTTTATGGACCCTCGGAGTATTCCGTCTGCCCTAGAAGGAATGCGCTCAATTGTTGGTGATGCAACGACTTCGTTAGACTCAGGAGAGTTGAATACGATACCTTCTGAGTTAGACCAAGATTTACAAGCTTTGCGATCGCCCTCTTCAAAGCTCTGAAGTGGGTAACAGTTGACATTTCTCGCAGAGTCCAAAGAACTCCAGGGTATGATAAAAAATTTTGAACTCGTAGGATTGTTGTAGAGCGATTTCTAAGTCATGGACTGGACATTCAGGGAGCATAATTGACTGACCACATTTTAAACAAGTTAAATGGTGTCGATCCTGTTCAATAGAAGTATATACGGCTTCCCCATTAGCTAAGGTGCGAGATTGAATCGCACCTTTTTGTTTGAGTCCTTCTAGAGCGCGATAGATAGTGGCTAGTCCAGTCGTTTGACTGCGACTGCGCAGTTCAACATAGATATCCTGAGCAGAGAGCGATCGCTGAATGCCTTTGAGAAGTGTAATAATTTTTTGTTGACTGCGAGTATACTTAGATGTCATGACCAGTCCATGAGATAGGCTTTTCACCCCTCACTGATATAAAAAGCACGAGTAATTGTTTATGATAACGGGTTTGAGACTATTCTTCAATCGACGATCTGTATATGCTAATCTTAACCCAGATTATCAATTACGATAATTCCAGCATCAATTTATGTCTTATTCCTATCCTTTTTCTGACTAATGATAACTCGGAGAAAATAAAATGTTGAACTTACCGGACTATGAAGAAAGTTCTATAATTTACAGTGGACATCGTACCCTAGTCTATCAAGGGATTCAACAAAGCGATCGGAGTTCAGTCATTATCAAAGTTCTCCGCAATCCTAACCCTACATTTAACGAATTAGTTCGCTTTCGTAATCAATATACCATTACTCGTCATCTGGTGTCCGATTATATCGTTCAACCCCTAGCTCTAGAGCAGCTCGGTAATGGATATGCCCTGATTATGCCCGATCGCGGGGCGATCGCCCTGTGGAACTATTGGGAAAAGTGCGATCGCCATCTTAGGGAGTTCTTATCCATTGCCATTCAATTGGCACAAGCTCTACAGGATTTAATCCAACACCGCATTATTCATAAAGATATTAAGCCCGCTAATATTTTAATTCATCCAGAAACCAAAACCATTCAGCTCATCGACTTCAGTATCTCTACCCTACTCCCCAAAGAACAACAACAGCTCATTAACCCGAGTGGTTTAGAAGGAACTCTAGCCTATATTTCTCCAGAACAAACCGGACGGATGAACCGGGGAATTGATTACCGGAGTGATTTTTATTCTTTAGGTGTTACCTTTTATCAATTGTTAACGGGTAAATTGCCGTTTGAAACCCAAGATCCCATGGAATTGGTGCATTGCCATATTGCCAGAATGCCAGAGGAATTAGGGAGTGGGGAGTCCACAGTCGGCATTCGGAAAAAAATCCCTGCGGTTTTGTCGGATATTGTGTTGAAATTAATGGCAAAAAATGCCGAAGATCGGTATCAGAGTGCTTTGGGGTTAAAATACGATCTAGAGCGATGTCTAGACCAATTAGAAACAACAGGAGAAATCGCCCCATTTGAGTTAGCAGGGCGCGATATTTGCGATCGCTTTTCCATCCCCGAAAAACTCTACGGACGCGAGACAGAAGTACAAGCTCTACTCGATGCCTTTGAGCGTGTTGCCCACTCTTCCCCGACTGCCGACTTCTCACGGCAGATTCCCCATTCTGAAATGATGCTCGTTGCTGGATTTTCGGGGATAGGAAAAACTGCCGTCGTCAATGAAGTTCATAAACCCATTGTTCGCCAGCGAGGGTATTTTATTAAAGGGAAATTTGACCAATTTAATCGTAATATTCCCTTAAGTGCGATTTCTCAAGCCTTTAGAGAGCTGATTGAACAATTACTCAGTGAAAGCGATCGAAGTTTAAAAACTTGGCAAGCCAATATTCTAGAAGCTTTGGGAGAAAATGGACAAGCTTTACTGGAAGTTATACCCGAACTAGAAAAGATCATTGGCCCTCAACCTCCCATTCCAGAACTTACGGGAACTGCTGCCCAAAATCGCTTTAATCGCTTGTTTCAGAAATTTGTTGGTATCCTAGCAACACCAGCCCATCCCCTAGTGATTTTTTTAGATGATTTACAATGGGCAGATAATACATCTTTACAAATTATTCAACTGCTTCTGGGGTCTCAAGATAATGGTCATCTCTTATTAATTGGAGCTTATCGAGACAACGAAGTATCTCCAGCTCATCCGTTGATGCAAACGGTGAAACAGATGAATAAACTGGGGCGATCTCTCCAGACAATTACTCTAGCGCCTTTAAGCCTTGAAGATATTAATCGCTTAATTGCTAATACTCTCAAATGTTCTTTGGAATTAGCCCAACCGTTAACTCATTTAGTCTACCAGAAAACTGAGGGGAATCCATTTTTTACCAATCAGTTTCTCAAGTATTTACATAGTGAAGATTTTATTCACTTTGAAGCTAATTTAGGGTACTGGGAGTGCGATTTAGCTGGAGTGCGATCGCTAACCATCAGTGATGATGTCGCCGAATTTATGGCACTCCAGCTAGAGAAATTACCCAATTTAACCCAAGAAGTCCTACAAGTGGCTGCCTGTATTGGTAACCAATTTAATTTAGAAACCCTAGCTGTAGTCTGCGAGCGATCGCCATTAGAGATGACCAACGAGTTATGGATTTCTCTCCAAGAAGGCTTAATTGTACCCACCACACAAGTGTGTAAATTCTTTCAAGCCGATATCACCCAAGACTTACCCCTCTATGAAAGCAGCTCTCTGACCTATCGTTTTCTCCACGATCGCGTTCAACAAGCCGCTTACTCCCTGATTCCGGAAGCCGAAAAACCCGCCACTCACTTAAAAATTGGCCAACTCCTGTTACAGGGAACATCCTCAGAAGACCAGGAAGAGCAACGTTTTAGCATTGTGAATCAGTTGAATAAGGGGCGAGAATTGCTCGTTGAGAAAGGCGATCGCCTCCAACTAGCCCAGTTAAACTTACAAGCCGGACGAAAAGCCAAAGCCGCCACCGCCTACACCACAGCCCTAGACTACTTAAAAACTGGGATTCAACTATTACCCGATCTGCCCTGGAAAACTCAGTATAATCTCACCTTAGCATTATTGATTGGTGCAGCGGAAGCCGCTTATCTTCAAGCGGAGTTTGCCGAAATGGAGCAATTGGGACAAGAAGTGTTAGAGAATGCCGCATCTTTTTTAGACCAGGTTCCCATCTTCAAAATCAAAATCCTAGCATTCATGGCTCAGAACCAACCCCTGCGATCGGTTCAAACCGCCTTAGAAACCTTAGCCCATTTAGGCGTAACTATTCCCGAATCTCCCACCCCAGAACACCTTCAACACGTATTAGCTGAAACTCAATCTTTATGTGAACGTAAGTCTTTTGAAAAACTGGTCAATTTACCGGTCATGACCGATCCATATAAACAGGAAGCAGTAGAAATTTTAGGCTTAGTTATTCCACCCACATCCATTGCTCAACCCTCTCTATTTCCCCTGATTATCTGTCAACAGTTATTGCTTTCTATTCAATATGGAAATAGTGCATTTTCCCCATTTGCGTATGGAACTTATGGATTCATGCTCTGTGGGCAACAGAACATTGAGTTAGGTTATCTTTTTGGTCAACTCTCCTTAGAAATCCAAGAAAAACAAGCCGATAAAAAAATGGAATCTAAAGTATTGATGAACTTCCATGGATTTATTGGTTTTTGGAAAAACCACCTCCGAGAAGGTCAACCCGGATTATTGAAAGGCTATCAGAGTGGCTTAGAAAATGGTGATACTGAGTTTGCAGGCTATTCAACGATTGCTTACACGGTCTATGCCTTTTTTGTCGGCGATCATTTACCCGATCTGGCACAAGAACTCATTATTTATCTCGAATTTTGTCGTCAAATCAAGTTAGAGCCGATTGTCGCCAAACACAGGATAGTCTATCAAGCTATTCTTAACCTCGTTCACGGCTCAGAAACGCCAGAGTCGTTACAGGGTGAGGTCTATGACATCGACAGCATGATGCCCATTCATGAACAAACAGCCGATACTGGTGCGATCGCCTATGCTTATATTTATCAACTCTGGCTCAGTTATCACTTTGAACACTTTCCAAAAGCAGTTGAATGTGCAGTTTTCGTTCAGGGATATATGGATGCTCTTCCCCCTATGTATACTTTAAGCATCCTGTATTTCTACAAAGCTCTAGCACAGTTAGCTATTTATCCAGATCTCACACCTTCAGAGCAAGCAGAAATACTACAAAAAGTTAACAGCGAGGAGGAAAAATTACGTTATTGGGCACATCACGCCCCGATGAATTTTCAACATAAATTAGATTTAGTCAGAGCCGAAAAACATCGGATTTTAGGACAGTCAACACAAGCTCTTGAGTCCTATCATCAGTCCATCACTGGAGCCAAAGAAAACAGTTATATTCAAGAAGAAGCTTTAGCCAATGAACTGATCGCTAAATTCTACCTTAACCAAGGAAATGAGTCTCTAGCTGCTTCCCATATGCAACACGCTTATTACGGTTATGCTCGCTGGGGAGCTAAGGCGAAAACTGACCATCTTATGGCTTGCTATCCCCAACTTCTCCAACCCATTCTTGCCAACCCAGGCATCCAACTGAGTACCCAAGAAACTATCGCTGCTCCTTTTCCTACAGTTACCTCCAGCAGCAAAACAAGAACCAGTACTAATACAAGTACAACTTCCAGCGCTCTCAATGTAGCCAGCATTCTTAAAGCCTGTCAAGCCATATCGAGCGAATTACAACAAAAGCAACTCATCGCCAAACTCGCTCGAGTGCTGATGGAAAATGCTGGAGCAACCAAATGTGCCCTAATTTTACCCACAGAAACTCACTGGTGTGTAGAAGCTTTAGCCACTTTAACGGGAGAACAAACCACAGAATCTTTCCCCAAACATCCCTTAGATAATAGTCCCGATGTCCCAGCTTCTCTCATTCGCTACGTTCGTAATACCTTAGAACCTTTGGCAATAGAAGATATCAGCCAAGAACAACGATGGAGTCGGGAACCTTACTTACAACATCAACAACCAAAAAGTATCTTCTGTTTACCCATTCTCAAACTTGAAAATCTCTTGGGTATTCTTTACCTTGAAAACGACCAAACCATCGGAGCGTTTACCGAAAATCTGCAAGAAGTGTTGCAATTGCTCACGGCGCAAGTCTCCATTGCCATTGAAAATGCAACGCTCTATCGTCAACTGGAAAAGTATTCCCACACCCTAGAGCAAAAAGTCCAAGAACGCACCCAGGAATTGGCCTTAGCCAAAGAAGAGGCAGAAAAAGCTAAAGAACAAGCAGAGTCAGCTAACCAAGCCAAAAGCGAATTTCTTGCCAACATGAGTCATGAATTACGCACGCCTCTCAATGGTATCCTGGGCTATACCCAAATTATGAAACGAGCCAAAAACCTGAATGACCAACGATATGGTGTAGATATTATTGAACAATCGGGTACTCACCTGCTCAATTTAATTAACGATGTCCTTGACATCTCCAAAATTGAAGCTCGTAAATTGGATTTGAATCCCCAAGAACTCCATTTATCTTCATTCTTGTTAGCCATTGCTGAAATGTCTCGGATTCGCGCAGAAGCGAAAGGGATACTCTTTGATTATCAGGTGGATGCCAATTTACCCATGGCTGTTATTGTTGATGAAAAACGGTTACGTCAAGTTTTACTGAATTTGTTAGGCAATTCGATTAAATTTACAGACCAAGGGAGTGTCGTTTTTTCTGTTACCCGTCATCCATCAGCAGAAGAGCACTCATCAATGTTCCACTTTTCTATCCAAGATACGGGCGTAGGCATTGCTTCAGAAGAGTTACCCCAAATTTTCATTGCCTTTGAGCAAGTGGGTTCTCAATTGCGACGAGCAGAAGGAACGGGTTTGGGACTAGCTATTTCCCAGAGAATTGTAAATTTAATGGGCAGTGAGATTCAAGTAAAAAGCGAGCTGGGAAAAGGCAGTACCTTTTTCTTTGATGTAGAATTGCCTATAGCTACTAAATGGGTTAATTCATCAACTCTGAATCATCACGGTCAAATTATCGGCTATCAAGGACGAGCGCAAAAGCTATTAGTTGTAGATGATAAACCGGTCAATCGGCGGATATTGTTAGATCTCTTAGTTCCCCTTGGATTTGACTGTCAAGAAGCAGAAAATGGTGAAGTGGGAGTTAATAAAGCCAGAGTGTTTCAACCGGATTTAATTATTACTGATCTAGTGATGCCTGTCTTAGACGGATTGGAAATGACTAGACAGTTACGCACTTTAGAAGAGTTTCAAAAAACCGTTATTATTGTTTCTTCTGCAAGTATTATAGGTAACAATGAAGTGAGAAGTGTGGAGGTCGGATGTAATTGTTTTCTTCCTAAACCGATTGATATCGAAGCGTTGCTAGATTATTTACAAAAGTCTCTTAATTTGGAGTGGGTATATGAAAAGACAACTGTTCCCACCAGCACACAGACCGATACAGAGGAAGCTGTCCCTCCTGTTCAGGAGTTAGAGTGGTTACTCAAAGCAGCACGCATTGGCGATATTGTAGGAATTGAAGAGGAAGCGAAACGACTGATAGATATGGATTCTCGCTATTATAAGTTTGCTCATCAGGTTTTGCGACTCGCCGCAGACTTCAATGATCGGGCGATCGTTGAATTCATTCAACAATTTTGATACAGTGCTTCGCGCAGTCATAGGTAATAGGAAAACCGTTTTTCACCTCAATTATATACATTGTTCATTCTTTTTGCAAAAGCAGTATAGCATTCCTTTTCGTTTCATGTGCAGACCTCCAATAATTAAGCAACGTTTTAATTATAGCCGAGGCAACCCACGACCATTACAAAACGCTAAAATTAATAGGTACATTGTCAGACTGATCAGGAATTTACCTGACTGTCTTTTATGTCCATATTTTGTTTGTGAGGTACTTTATGAACTCTTATAAGGATCGAGACAACTATTTTGTCAATTTTGAAAATAATCCAACACACGAAAATTTTAAACACTTGATTCAACAAAATACTGGAGAGAAAAGTTACATTGACTTCAAGTGTGAATGGCTTGACTTTGCTACTGTAGCTAGGCATATTTTAGCTTTTGCTAACTCTGGTGGAGGATGTTTGGTGATAGGAGTAGAGGATACTCAACGTAGTCCAATAGGTTTATATAAATCGAAGGATGAAACAGAAATTCGGCAAGGCATTCAAAAATATTTGCCCAATAAATTTATAGGAAATTGGGCAAATTTGATCGAATTACATGACTTTAATTATAACGAAGGAGAAGATTCTGACTTTAATGGAAAGAAAGTTCAGGTACTTATAGTTAGAGATGATATCAAGTCCGATGAATAAGTTACGATATAAATGAAGAGTGTCCAAGCAAAGCAATGCCCCGACGAATTAAGATA
>NZ_JAGHZN010000050.1:0-66993 GCF_017746735.1 Roseofilum sp. Guam
AGTCATTGCGGAGGATGGTACTGATGGTTTGGCACTTTCAGCTTACTCCATCCTCCGTTCCTTATCCCGAACTCAGGTTTAGTTAGGACAGACTAGGGGCTGGGGACCCCTTGTTAAGTGCAACTTCATCCAGAAAGAGTAGAAATCCTTGTTGGTGACTTAACGCATCACTAAAGGAGTACTTTTTACTCCATCTGCGACTTCTAAAACCATTTGTCTGGCCCATTGATCAGCCTCTAGGATATCATCTAGAGAAGGATGAGAGGTGTTCTGAGATTGGTGGCGATCGCACACTTGTTCAATCACCTTGGGAATCTCTAAAAAGCCAATGTTCTCATCTAAAAATAAAGCCACTGCTTGCTCGTTGGCCGCATTTAACACCGCAGGCATCGATCCCCCAGCTCTACCCGCAGCATAGGCTAATTGCATACAAGGATATTTATCATGATCTGGGTTTCTAAAAGTTAAACTACCTACTTTAACTAAATCTAAGGTTTCCCAATCTGTATAAATTCGCTCTGGCCAAGAGAGGGCATAGAGAAGAGGTAAGCGCATATCTGGCCATCCCAATTGCGCTAAAACCGAAGTATCCTGAACCTCAATTAAGGAATGAATAATACTTTGGGGATGAATCACAATCTCGATATTATCGTAATCCATACCAAACAAGAAATGGGCTTCAATCACTTCTAGCCCCTTGTTCATCAAGGTTGCCGAATCAATGGTAATCTTGCGCCCCATTGACCAATTGGGATGTTTCAGGGCATCACTGACCTTAGCTTGAGCTAACTTTTCTACAGGCCAATCTCGGAATGCTCCCCCAGAAGCGGTTAAAATAATCTTACGCAAGCCTCCTTCAGGAACACCTTGCAAACATTGGAAAATGGCTGAGTGTTCGGAATCTGCGGGGAGTAATTTCACGCCATGTTCTTCTACCAAGGGTAATACAACTGGCCCGCCAGCAATCAGGGTTTCTTTATTGGCTAAGGCAATATCTTTACCTGCTTTAATCGCTGCTAGGGTAGGTAGAAGTCCAGCACAACCGACAATTCCAGTGACTACACTTTCGGAATCACCATAACCAGCGACTTCAACCACCCCAGTTTCTCCAGCGAGTAAAATAGGTTGGGGATCAATAGAGGCGATCGCGGCCTTTAATTCTGGTAGTTTATCAGGATTGCGAATCGCAACAATTTCTGGGCGAAATTGCTCAATCTGTTGGGCAAGTAAGGTGATATTATTACCGGCTGCCAATCCAACAATGCGGAATTGATCGGGATGTTCGGCGACAATATCAAGGGTTTGAGTACCTATCGAACCAGTAGAACCAAGGAGTGTAATTGCTTTCACGGATTTTACTTAACAGAATCGGGGATCACAAAACCCACTATACCAATGATTAATTAATAATTAATCATTAAAACTTGGATAATAGGTCAAGGTCGATCTGTGCATCTGCACTCCTTGAGTAGAACGCCGCACTGAGCCAAGCTGAAGTGTCAAAGGAAGTGTCCCCCATCTCTTCCTCCCAAACCTATTCCAAACGATGCCCACAACTGGAGCAAAACCGATCTTCTGGCTGTATCGCTGCACCGCATTGAGTACAAAAGCGCCGTTGAGGAGTCGTTGAGGAAGAACCAGAAGAGGAGGTTGATCCCATTTTCATTTCCATATTGCCCATTTTCATTTCCATGGGGGCAAAGCTCATTTCCATATTGCCCATTTTCATGGGTTCCATGGGTTTCATCTGTTCCATCGGTTTCATGGGTTGGAAGGTATTGGGCATAGCGTCAACGGTTTGCAAGGCGATCGCCTGTTGCTGTCCAGAAATATTGGTTGAACTGAGCATACCCATTTGAGTACCTTGAACTTGAATGAGGCGATCGCCTCCAGAGGTTTTTATCTTAACCACCACTCCACTTCCCGTGGCAAATACTTCTGGGGCACTGCTCCAACTACCAGTTTCCCAAGAATTACTCGATTGCTGTTGTTGTCCTGGACTACTGGCGATCGCCGTGACTACAGTTTGCATCCCTGGATTATCCAAGTAGATTCGATGTCCTGCACCCAACTCACACATATAAGTCATCTTTGTTCACCTTGAAGCTTTCTCTTAAGATCTAGTTTAACGTCAGTTTTAGATCCGTTAATTATTTCATGATGAATTGATAGAGCGGAGAAAGAGTTGGTTAGGGCTGTTAGGTTATGGTTTGAGGCACTCTAGCAATAGGCACGAATCGCAATAGAAAATATCCTAACTCTCCTTTTCTCTGCTATATTACCAAGGCGAACCGACCAAGGTAAACCCAGACCAAAAATAAGGATGACTTAGAACTTCATTATCCATATTTTTGAGACTATCCGGCAAAGGAATAGGCTGTTCTAAGCTAGGAACAATTAACTGTCCTTCTTTGATTTTTACCAATCCTTGAATCATTTCCTGTTGACTTTTTTGCAAGGCTTGTGCCTTGATTCCTGAGTGTTTGAGATGGGCATAAAATTCACTCATTAATCCCAAAGTTCCTTCATCACTGACATACCATAAACTGCCCAAGGCTGTTTTCACACCTGCTTGAACAGCTAATCCGGTAAACCCTAATTCTGCATCCGGATTCCCTAATGCCGTGCGACAAGCGCTTAAGACCAAAAGTTCAACCAAGGGATTTTTTAAGTTAAGTTGATCGAGCTGATTAAGTTTGAGTTGACTATCCCACAATTGAATATAGGAATTTTCTGGACTCCCTGGGCGAAATTCACCATGGGTTGCCAAGTGAACAATGCTATACTTTTGTTGCTCGCGACTGTCGATCAAATTATTAAGGGTGAATCCTTGATTAAGAAATTCATTCCCTCTCCAAGTATTGACAATGGTGTTAATCTCTATCGGTACAGCCGGTAAGGGAGCCAGTTCAGTAAATTCGGATGCACCCATAGCTAATACCTGAGTGTCCTCAAACTTAGAAAAATCAGTATTTGTCAAAGTTAGATTAGGCATAATTGCCACACTGTACTGTTCGATTAAGAACTGATTGCCATCATAGAGAGCAGCCATGGGCAGCGATCGCAAGCCTGTGGTTAAAACAAACCCTAAATTTTCGATCTGTTGCCGGTTCAATTCCTCTTCTAGTGGGCGAATAATCCAATCATAGAGTTGCTCAGATGAACTTAAATAACTGGTCGTATATCGTCGGCGGGGATTTGTGATTTCTAAAGTTAACTCCCTAACTTTCTTTAATACTTGTTCCTCTGTTGCTCCTGCAATAATTTTGCGAAAGGGTTTACCTTCAGGCGTTATCATCATCAATTCTAGATATTGAGCTTCTGGCTCAGTCTTCTCGGTAATCTCTGTCTTATTCTGAGCATTAATCACCTCTGGCACATAAAATCCTACATAGACAATTGCACTTCTGACTCCTGTGTGCTGCTCCATACGCTCCAAGATCTCTTGACTCTCTCGAACCGCATGATATTGAACTCCTTGCAAATCTAAATTGAAATAATTAACATACTCATCACTCAATTGTTTTTCTCGTTCCTGAATCACCACATTAAATTCTTGTGGAGACATTAAATTTCCCAGATTGACAACCCTTGCTTCTTCTTTCTTTTCCTCTGATTCTTGATCGGCACTTACATAAGAAATGGGTTTGTTGACACTACCATCTATCTGATTTTGAAGACTCAAAGATGAAATTTCTGATGTTTCTACTGAATGGACAGTAGGCGAATGTAAAACAGGATTTAATTGGGAGATATTAGGATCAAGATTAAGAAAGGTTCCAATTTCTGCTTCTGGAGGGCTAGGGAACTTAGATAGTTCAAAGCCAGCCGTAAAATCAAAGACTTCGCCAATTTCAACTTCAGAATCCTCTAAAGAACTTGTATTTTGAGTCTCTGATTCTATGGATTCTGAAGGGTTAGTCTCTACGGTATTAGAGGGGGTTGGTGTTTGTGATTTTGGCGATAGAGTATCGGCATTAGAATTATCCTCTGATGAACCTTGATCGCTAGATGTGGACGTTGGAGTAGGATTTGGTGTTTGACTCGGTTCCGGTGTTGGTGCAGGTATAGGGCTTGGCTCGGGTGTGGGTATCGGATTGGGAATAGGCAAAGGAAGTGGAATGGGAGAGGGACTCGGACTTGGTGTGGGAGAGGGAGTAGGATTGGGAGTGGGAACTGGACTCGGACTCAGTGTGGGAGAGGGAGTAGGATTGGGAGTGGGAACTGGACTCGGACTCGGTGTGGGAGAGGGAGTAGGATTGGGAGTGGGAATTGGACTCGGATTTGGTGTGGGAGAGGGAGTAGGATTGGGAGTGGGAACTGGACTCGGATTTGGTGTGGGAGAGGGAGTAGGATTGGGAGTGGGAATTGGACTTGGACTCGGTGTGGGAGAGGGAGTAGGAAACGGACTCGGTATTGGTTCAACAATCACGCTGCCAGGTGTGCCGTTTTTGGCACTCGCATCTAAGCTTCCATGGGCGATCGCCCCATTTCCCGATATAATCCTCAGTGTAATATCACCCGCATCCCCATTTTGAGTGCTTGAGTTAACATCTCGTGTTGTAATATTTCCTTGTTGCGTTTCAAAGGTAATATTGCCTGATTTCCCATTTTGTGTCCTCGAAACGGTAAGATCGTTAACGGTAATGTTCCCTTGTTGCGTTTCAAAGATAATATTTCCTGCATCTCCATTGTGGGTACTCGCATCAGTAACACCATCAACAGTAATGTCCCCTTGTTGCGTTTCAAAGATAATATTTCCTGACTTCCCATTTTGTGTGCTCGAAATATTCAGACCACTGGTGGTAATATTCCCACTTTCTGCAATAGTTAGCTGAATCTCTCCACCATTTCCACCTCCCTGACTGACCCTTGAGTTTAGTTCTCCTGTTGTTATATTGCCTTGACTTGTACTCAGTTCAATCGTACCCCCATTACCTATTTTAGTGAATGTATTCACAGTTCCCGTCGTAATATTTCCCCCAGAAGCAGTTAAGGAAATATTTCCCCCTCCTTGATTAGAATGAGCATCTAAATTGCCCGTTGTAATATTTCCTGAAGAAGCAGTTAGAGAAATATTCCCCCCGGGTTGATTATTGCTAGTATTCAAGTTGCCGATGCTAATGCTGGCTCCAGAAATGTTTATCTCTCGACCTGGAGCAGTCAAGGTAGCGGAGGAGTCCATAATAAATGAACCTTGGTTATCTGTATCCGCATCAGCAATAAACGTAATTGATCCCCCTTTGACAAAGTTAAGAGAAACCCCACTGGCGATAGTAATATCGTTGGTCGCTTGTAGTTCTATGTTGCCATTTTGTTGCTCTAAGACCCCAGCATTGATCGTAATATCTTCATTGGGAAGGAGGTCAAACTGAATAACGGGTAATTCTGGTTCAATATCATTCGGTTGGGAAGGATCGTTAGAAATAGTGATATTTTTGGGGTCAAGTAGAAGCGTTCCCTGCTCTCCATTCACAGCGCCCAGATCGACGTTTCCTTGAAAGACGAGGGTATCTCCACCAGAAATTTCGACAAATCCGCCATTTCCCAAAATCGGTCCTCCAGTAGCTTCTACTGTGCCATAAAATTGGGTAACTTCATCGGACCAAATAATGATTTCACCACCGTTTCCCTGATTGGTGCTATTGGACTGAATCAGGGTTTGGCTATCAATAAGGGTATGGGTAGCGTTGGGTTGGTCTCCTTGTCCTTGAAATCCTCCCCCAATGTAGATGGTTCCCCCTTGAGAAGGACTCGAAGCGTTGAGATGCGCGTTGATAAGACCGACGTGGTGACCAAAAATGCTCAGGGTGCTGGGGATACTATTGGGGTTGGAGGTGGAAACATCCAGCGTTCCAGAGGCGATCGCCACTCCTGGTATTTCAGGTACAATCATTCCTGAACCTGTTAAAATCACCTGTCCTTGCTGGTTAATGTGCAGTTCAGAAGCGTGATCGATTCCTGAGGTCGAGAGTAAGGTGGCTAAATTGGGAGCAATGAATGGATTAGGATTAGGATTCAGGGGTAAATCTAAGCTCAACAAATGACCGGGTTGAGAAATTCTTACTCGTTGCGCTCCTGGAATAGCAGTAACGGTAAGGTTTCCTCCAGGAGCCGTAAGAGTTCCGGCATTGAGTGCTGTTCCTCCCATCAGGGTTAAGCTCTCACCCGCTGCAACCTCTAAGTTCCCTAAGTTAACAATTACACCAGGATTGGCAGTCTGAAACTCAAAAGTCGTGGGTTGACCTATCAGTGCGTTATAGTCATTCGATCCCAAGACTTGAAACCAATTGGTCTCTCCATTCAGTCCATCAAATCCAAGGGCGGTGGCGGTGCTGGCATGAAAAGCAGCCGGGACGTTGAGACTGGCGTTGGGGCCAAAGACAATACCTGCGGGGTTAACTAGATAGAGGTTCGGATTTCCCCCACTCACTTGTAGTAATCCATTAATAATGGAAGGATCTCCACCGTTAATACGACCGAGGATATTTTGCAGGTTCGGGTTAGCCAGGAAGTTGGCAATTTGTCCTGGAGAGAGTCCAAATTGAGTAAAGCTATGAAATAGATTGGCTCCGTCTGAAGAGACCTGACCGCCGGTAATTTGGTATTGGTTACCGATCGCCTGTACTTGCGTCCGAGTCCCATCAGGAGCCGCTATAATCGGAGCGGGTTGGGCTGCTCCTTTGACAGACCAGAAAACACTGAGCCAAGGACAGAGGCTAAGGACTAGAAGGGTTGAACCTGAAGATAGGCGGGGTAAAAATGCGGCCATGGTAGTTTTCTAATCTTGGAGGATAAAGGGAAAGTTCAGACAAATGGCGCTAGTAGAGGTTATGCCCTAAAATGGTTTACGATCTTTGCTCGGCGATCGCACTTGCCCATTTTAACTCAGCAATTATGGGATCATGGGTAATTTAAGTAATCACCATTCCCATGTCACCGCATCACCGCATCCTTCCCATCTCTACCATTCCCTAGGTACGATCATCACTACTGTCATTGTTCGCAGAAAAGTGTCAGAATTAATAAAACTTTACGAAAATAGGGTAGAACACGATGATTCCGACCGTCATTGAACAATCTGGACGTGGTGAACGGGCCTTTGATATCTATTCCCGACTGTTACGAGAAAGAATTGTATTTCTCGGACAGGCGATCGATGCAGATGTGGCAAACTTAGTTGTAGCCCAGCTCCTATTTTTGGATGCTGAAGATCCAGAGAAAGATATCTATCTCTACATTAACTCACCGGGAGGATCGGTCACGGCGGGTATGGGGATTTTTGACACCATGAATCAAATTCGGCCGGATGTGTCTACCATTTGTGTAGGCTTGGCTGCTAGTATGGGTGCTTTTCTGCTCAGTGCAGGGATGAAAGGCAAGCGTATGAGCTTACCCCATTCTCGGATTATGATTCACCAACCCCTAGGAGGAGCGCAAGGCCAAGCAACGGATATTGAGATCCAAGCCAAGGAAATTCTCTATCATAAGGAACGGTTGAATGAATTATTAGCCAGTCATACCGGCCAACCTTTGGAGCGCATTCAAGAAGATACAGAACGTGATTTCTTTATGTCCTCCAATGAGGCAATGGAATACGGGTTAATCGATCAAGTGATTAATCGCCGTCCTTCTGCTAGTCAACCCATCAGTGTGGTTAATTAGGGAATAGGGAATTAGGGAATGGGCAATAGGCA
Organism: Roseofilum sp. Guam; assembly: GCF_017746735.1. Taxonomy (NCBI): domain Bacteria; kingdom Bacillati; phylum Cyanobacteriota; class Cyanophyceae; order Desertifilales; family Desertifilaceae; genus Roseofilum; species Roseofilum sp. Guam. The sequence goes on from NZ_JAGHZN010000050.1 coordinate 7,698, forward strand.
ATAGCTGATCTGCCTATCTCCCCATTCCTCTGCATCTCATCTCTAAAAGAACTCTTCATTAGATGAAGCGGTTTGTTGCAGGTGCTGGAGAAATTCTTTGATTTGACTACAGGTCAACATCAGACGGGAACCTTGACTATCTGGATATTGGTTTTTCAGATAGTCTTTTCCTTGTTGAGCGCTCCACCCGACTTTTTTCAGTTCGACATCGGTTTGGGCATAGGTTTGTAGATATTCTAGAAATTCTTTCATTTCCTGATCGCCCAGAATCATGCGTTTGTTTTTGCCATAGATACGTTTGAGGTATTCACTCTCTCGCTTACTGCTCCATCCAATATGCTTGAGTTCCATATCGATTTTGAGGCTAATGTCAGTGAAGTCAAATTCTTCTTCTGGTTCGGGTAAGGGTTCGGGTTCAAGTGGAGGAGGTAAGGGTTGATCGGTGTAATCTTCTGTATCCTCTGCTAGGGGAGGAATGGGTGACCAGGTTTCCGGTTCGGGTTCGGGTTCAGGCGCTTTGACTTCAAGTTTTGGAGGAGTGGGTTTTGGGGGAGTGGGTTGGGGTGCTGCAATGGGTTCAACTGGAGTGGGTTCCACGACAGTCGGTTTAACTGGAGTCGGTTCCACTAGAGCTGTTTCCACTGGAGACGGTTCCACTAAAGTCGGTTGTACCGCACCCATTGCGGGAGTGGTTCGAGAGGAAGGAGAATGTAAAAGGGCGATCGCCCGTTCTCTGGCTTGATCTTCTGCTTTTTCGATTTGGCGATCGGCTGATAAACCCGTTGCTAAGACTAAGTTACCGCATTGGATTTGCACCCGGACAATATACTGGCGATCGTGAATATGAAGTAGCTCCGAAATAAGGCTTGCCGTAGGATAAGCAGCCCGAAATTGAGTCCACAAGGATGAAGATAAAATTTGCTCAAGCATAGGTAATCAGTTCTGTGCAAAATTAACGGATTTCTGGTATAATCAAAACAGGAAAAAGCTTGTTTTTTCTATCATTCTTTCTCTTAAATTCGTAAGAATAAGCTGATCGAATCAGCGGCAACACTGTTCACGCTGATTTCAGTTCAACCTTGCTTCCCCTGTTTCCCTGAAATAGGGTTTTTGTTGGTCGTTTAATTCAAATTCGAGACTCCATTAATGCTAGACGTTATCTTAGATTTTTCGCACCACTTTGGGTTAGATACCCTGTTTCTAATCATCATTTTAGTGGCGCTAGAAGCCGTACTTTCAGCCGATAATGCTGTCGCCTTGGCTTCAATTTCTAAGGGATTAGAGAGCCAGAAACATCAACAACAAGCCCTCAACTTTGGCTTGGCTGCTGCATTTATTCTGCGGATTATACTTATTTTAACAGCAACTTGGGTGATTCGCTTCTGGCAATTTGAATTTTTAGGGGCCGTGTATCTGCTCTGGTTAGTTTTTAACTATTTTACTTCAGACGAAGAGGAAACCGATCGCCCTCACCACGGGCCAAAATTCCAGTCTCTGTGGCAAGCTGTTCCGATCATTGCGGTGACTGATTTAGCCTTTTCTTTAGACAGTGTCACAACGGCGATCGCTATTACCGATGAAATTGTGTTAGTTTTGATGGGAGGAATTTTAGGGATTGTAGCTCTACGCTTTCTCGCGAACCTATTTATCCGTTGGTTAGATGAGTTTGAAAATCTTGAAGATGCTGGATATATTACCGTCGCCTTTGTGGGCTTAAGACTCCTAGCTAAGGTCATTACTCCCGATATTGTGCCTCCGGAATGGCTGATGATATCTCTAATTCTACTCACCTTTGTGTGGGGCTTTTGGAAGCCCAATATCTTAAAAGCCAATTAAAAGGCCGTAGGGGGGCATTATTGCCTCCACCTACACAACCTTACTTAGCTATTTTTAGCAAAACTGGCCGCGGAACCAGAAAGAGAGGAAGGCATCTGAGACTCACCAAGAGAGGAAGGCATGTTACCACTATGTTTTTGGAGAAACTCATATCCAATTTCCACCTGTGTCGGAATTGCCACACTAATCCCTTCTTCTTTGAACCGTTCCTGAATCATGATCAAAGTCTCTTCCCAAACAGTCCAGTAATCTGCCTTGGTTGCCCAGCAGGCTGCACTAATGGGAATATGATCCTCTTGATACCAATAGACATACGTCCCAATCGGTTTGTCTTGCAGGACTTTAGGATGGGATTTCATGACCTCAACCAATAGCTCTTTAACACGGGGCAGATCCTCATTCACATTGAGGCGAAGCGTATGCTTAACTTTCCGGACATCCGTATGGGTGAGGTTGTAGATATTGTCGTTCCAAACCGTACTATTGGGAACAGCAACCAGTTCACCATTCCAACTTTTGAACGTTGTGTTCGCCAAGCTAATGGAATCAACTATAGCCCACATCCCAGCAACCTTAACTTCATCTCCCACATCGAAGGGTTTATAGAACATCAGCATCAAACCACTGGCCAAGTTACTCAGGTTGCTTTGTAGCGCGAAGGCAAGGATGAAACTTGCACCCCCAATAAGAGCCAGAAGAGGCCCAAGGCTTACTCCTAGGGCAGTTAAGCCGATCAGAACTCCCATCACTATAGTTCCTCGGCGGAAGGTCTTGACGATAAAGCCCTCAAATAACTCAGAGGCAAATGAAGTCCTCACGAACAATGCATCAAGCGCATTTCCACCAAACCAAGACACTACCCCAGAAACAGAGACAATACCCAAAAAGATTCCTAGACTTCTAGCCCAGCGTAAACCCCCTTCTTCCGACTGCGCCCAAGCTAAGAGCCGAACCATTAATCCTTGAGTATCGGTCACATCAATTTCGATACCACTAACAGCAGCAATATATGTACGATAGGATTCTGTATCTCCACCTCGCCGATCTATGGCATCTAAAATCACCTTAAAGCGGTCTGCTAGAGCCGTTTGCTGATTTTGCAGCTCCGTGACTCCAACAATCAACTCCTGCTTCACATCTTCTTCAGCTTCTGCGGCTTGTTCCAACTGAGTTTCTACTTGGCCGAGTTGTCCAATCCTCTCCTCTGTGTCGGTGATGCCATCACTCTCAGCAGCCGTTTCTCCTTCTCCTAGGGGAGCGTCAGTGACTGGATCGATTTCTTCTGAATCCTCAGTTGCCCCTTCGACTTCCCCTTCGAGTAGAGCAGCCGCCTCTTCAAAATCTTCTTGTACGGCTTCTACATCCTCAGTATTGAGGTCATTTTCTAGGAGAGAACCCAATTCTTCTTGCTCTGGCTCAGTGTCCAAAGTTGATTCAACCGTTTCTCGTAATTCTTCATCCTCCTGAATTTGCTGCTCTGCTTCTGCTGCCGCTTCTACGGATTCCTGAGCTTCTTGTAAAGCTGCTTCAGCCTCTTCCGTTTTCTCAATCACGGCGGTACTACCAGCACCTTCTGTGACTTCCGCTTCCTGGGCTTCTTCTAGAGTTTGTTGGGCTTCCTCAAGTTTTTGTACCGCGTCTTCGGTCTCCTGAATCTTGCGGTTCTTGCGCTTAATGGCAATTTCTTGGTTGGAGATTTCCCGTACTTTGGCTTGTAGTAAACCCTGCCAGGCTTCAGCTTCAATTTGTAATTCAGCTAAGGTTAGAGGCTTGACTAAAAGTCTGAGTTCATCAACAGGAATATCTGGATCTTCGGTGGTTTTGGGTGCGGGGGCAGAAGCCGTTGTAGCTTCTTCTTGGGCAACTGCGGCAGAGCGCATGGGTCTGGGTACAACATCGCCCCAACTGGCAAGGGTGCAAACCATGGCAGCTAACACGAGCTGTCGTAGGCGGCGCTTGGGCTTGGACATAATTATGGATCTCCTTCTCCTTGGTCTTAAAACTAGAATTAAAGACTTAATCAGGCTGTAGGGATAGTGTAAACGACAAATTTTGATTTGTCATACCATTTCTCTATAATGATGTGCTTTAACAATTGTCCCAGAACAAGTTACCTCCTAAGGATTGATTAATGGCAATCTTAGAAGAAATGGTATCAGAATTGATCCGGTTCAGTGATTAAATTTTGATGGCATTTCGTAACCAAATACATTGGGGTCAACTTCTCCGAGGGTGAGATCGGCTAATCCATACTCTTGCCAGCGTTGGTCTACTTTAGCCGCTATGTCTGGATCTGAGTCGAGAACTGCGCCCCATTCATGGGTGGTTTCTGGGTATATTTTCGTGGTTGCATCAACACCCATTCTACCTCCTAAGCCAATTTTTTCACTGGCAAAATCGAGGGTGTCAAAGGGTGTTTCTGGAAGGATAAAAACATCTCGTGAAGGGTCAACTTTAGAGGAAATTGCCCAAACCACTTGCCGAGGATCGCGAATATTAATGTCTTTATCGACAACAATGACGAATTTTGTGTAGGTAAATTGGGGTAGAGCGCTCCAAAAGGCGAGGGCTGCACGTTTAGCTTGGCCGGGATAAGCTTTATCGATGGAAATAATGGCAGCTTTGTAACTTAAGGCTTCCATAGGGAGGAAGAAATCAACAATTTCGGAGACTTGTTGGCGCAGAATGGGGGTGTAAATACGGTTAAGGGCGATCGCCATCATGGCTTCCTCCTTGGGAGGACGACCGCTAAAAGTGGTTAAGTATACTGGTTTTTTCCGATGAGTTATGCATTGGAAACGGATTAGGGGCGAGTCTTCCACACCTCCATAGTAACCCATGTGGTCGCCAAACGGACCATCAGGGAGAACTTCACCCGGGGTAATGGTTCCTTCGAGTACAAATTCTGAGTCTGCGGGAACTTCGAGGTCTACAGTTTTACATTTAGCTAAGGGTACTCCAGAACCTCCGTAGAGTCCGGCAAATAACCATTCCGAGAGATCCACGGGAATGGGGGTTGCGGCAGCCATAATGATCAGGGGGTCAACGCCGAGGGCGATCGCCACCTCTAATTTTTTTCCTTGCTCAGAGGATTTTCGCAGGTGACGTGCCCCGCCCCGTACCGATAACCAATGTACAGTCATTGTTTTAGCAGATTGAAGCTGTAACCGATACACACCAACATTGGGAATTCCGGTTTCACAATCTTTGGTAATTACCAATCCCAAAGTAATAATTTTTCCCGCATCTCCAGGATAGGGACGAATTAGGGGTAGGGTATTTAAGTCTAAGTCTTCTTCTGAGATCACGACCTGTTGACAACTCGGAAAAAAATCGCGTCCTGGCTTGGCTTTCACAACATCAAATAAAACCTTGCCAAAATCAATGGCTTGGGAAATCTTTTTGGGCGGTTTGGGTTGTTGCAACATGCCCAATTTTTTCCCTAGATCTTCTAATTCTAGAGGATTATCCATATTCATCGCCCAACAGATACGCTCAACCGTTCCCATTAAATTAATGGCAATGGGAAAGGGCGATCCTTGAACATTTTCAAACAGTAACCCAGGGCCTCCCGCTTGCAACATTCGGTTGGCAATTTCGGCAATTTCTAAATCCGGATCGACAGATGCTTTAATTCGTCGTAGTTGTCCGCGCTCTTCGAGTAGGTTGATAAATCCGCGTAAGTCTCTGGCCATGGGTTGAGTGAAAGGGTTACTTTTCTATTGTAGGGGAATGGGGGAATAGGAGTGGGAAGATAGGGAGATAGGGAACAGATGTAGCATAATAGGGAAAACTGGCGTTTGTGTACCTGAAGATCGTGGATTGGCAACCCGGAAAAGTTATTGACCGCAAGTACAGGATTGAGAAAGTGTTGGGTAGAGGTGGGTTTGGCATTACTTACAAAGCCAAACACCTGACCCTGGGTTCGTTCTGTGTGATTAAAACGCCAAGGACAGAATTTCGTCAGGATAACAACTATAGAGAGTTTGTATACCGGTTTTACAAAGAGGCGAAAACCCTGGCGAGTCTCAAACCCCATCCTCATATTGTGCGAGTATTTGATTTATTTGAAGAGCCGGATGAGGATGACCCCAGGGTGAAAATTCCTTGTTTAATGATGGAGTTTATTGAAGGAAAGAGTTTATTCAATTTAGTCAAAGATGGAGGGGCACTCCCGGAAAATGAGGCAGTGGGGTATATTCAGCAAATCGGTAGTGCCTTAATGCATATCCACAAAACGGGGTTAGTCCATTTCGATGCAACTCCGATGAATATCATGATTCGACCGGATGGAACGGCGGTATTAATTGATTTTGGCATTGCTGGAGATTGTCCCCCTAGTTCGATTTCTTTGCAAACGGGAAATCCAGCATTTGCCCCTTACGAGCAGTTTCTGGGAGAGCGGAACGTGACAGTAGATATCTATACGTTAGCTGCTGGTTTATATTATGCAGTGATGGGAGAATGTCCGACCCCTTCTACAGAGCGACTGAAAAAGGTTCCTTTGATTGAGCCAAAAAGCTATAAATCGATTAGTCCCAGCTTAAATTATGCTATTGTCTGGGGGATGGCTTTGGAAGCAGGAAAACGTCCCCAGTCAATCCAGAAGTGGTTAGGATTGCCCTGTTTTTCCAGAGATATTCCCGATACAGTCAGAATGAGTGAACTTCCTGAGCCGGAGAACAAGGGATGGGACTGGTCATGGTTACCTTGGGTGAATGGTTCTGTGTCTCCTGTGCCTCAATCGACTGTGCATCAGCTCCCTATATCTGCTCCTAAATCGAAAATTAATAAACCTCTTGCTTCCATTCCTGGATTGAATGTATATCAACCGCAAGAAGATGATTTAAGGTCAGAGCGAGGAGTAGACTATACGCTCTTGCAGAGACTGTTGCAGCAGCAGAGATGGAAAGATGCAGATGATGAAACCTACCGCAGGATGCTGGAAGCGGTGAAACGGGAAAAAGAGAGTTACTTTCGTCTTGAAGACTTGAAAAACTTTCCTTGCATTGACTTGAAAACCATTGACCAATTATGGGTGAAATATAGCAGGGGTCGATTTGGCTTTAGCGTGCAAAAGCGGATCTGGCTGGACTTGGGAGGAACGCTAGACGATTATGATTATGATACGTTTATAAAACTTGGCGATCGCGTTGGCTGGCGTAAAAATGGTTCATTGTTAAATTATAGTGATTACATATTCACGACCAATGCACTGCAAGGTCACCTGCCTGCGAGCGCAGTTTGGGGATTGGCGGTTGGGGAAGTACGGGTGGGATCTGGAGGAGTAGGGGTAGTCCTGTGTATCCTCTTTTCTCTTCTCTAGACTCTAGTCCCTCAACAGATTGTTAGGTTTTTAGACCGGTTCATCACCATTCTTGTTGGCTCTATTTTACTATAAGGGTTGCTTTTAATCGCGGATTAGCTTTGATACCCCTACTTCCCTATTCTCCCATTTTTCAACAACCTTCAAGCGGTTTGATTGGGGATTTTCACTTCTTTACCAATAAGATTTAAAAAGCCTGTACCAAAATGCTGAATTTCTAGAAAATTAGCATTCTGGGGGGCAGGTTTGTAGATGCGGAAGGTTTTCATAATACCTAGGGTGGCGGCACTTTCTAGGGGGCCGATAAAGCGGGTATCTCGGTCGAGAAAATGGGGTTGATTGGCCCAATAATCCATTTGTGCGCCATTGAGGAAGTAGCAACCGGAATGGGGATTGAGAGGACGTTTTAAGATAACCGGACATTCCATCACTTTTCCTGTGAGTTGGGGATGTTCTTCTAGGTTTTGAAAAGGCTGAGTGACGTGAGGTTTTAGATCTCCGTCAATGTAGGCCTTGCGGAATGTAGTGCCGATGGCGCTCTCGTAGCGGTTGGGTTGTAGAAGGTTGCGATCGCCAGTAATCCGATTAAACCAAATTAGTTTAACAAAAAACCAGGGGTCAGATAAGATTAAGTCGTCTTCTAGAAAACAGTAATAATCATAACAGCCAAGGTTGTCGCGCAATACAGCTTGACATTCAAAACCGAGAAGCATCGGTTCACATTGGGTAGCATGGTGATGGTAAGACTCCTGAGGGATAGGTAGTTGTTTGAGTAGATGGTATTCCCCAGTAGTACAAATCACGATATCAATATGATTCGTGTATTGTTGATTGCTCGGTACAACGACCCTTTGAGCAATGTCAATCATGCATTGAAATTGGCTATAGAGTTGATGAATGGCTGACAGACTTGAGGTGAGCGCTTGGATGCGCGGTTGGGGGTCAGGACGTTGGGAAGCGTGCCGTTGAGACCCTTGGGGGTTATAAAAATGGGCAATGGTAAATAGAAGACGCATAAATTAGTCTTTCACAGCAATATCAGTATTTTGTCATTGGGAGGGAAGCCAAACAATAGGTTGACGTTTAGCAAGTCAAATCCTAAGGAGTTTGCATGGAATTAAGGAATAGGGAAGAGGAAAAGTGGTTCACCCATGACCCAGACTTGGCACTGTATGATGTCTGGGGACAACTATTGAACAGAAAAAAAGAGGAAGCAGATGGTTGCTAAACGGATTTTACCCTGTCTGGATGTGAGGGCGGGACGAGTGGTGAAGGGGATTAATTTTGTTAACCTTCAGGATGCTGGCGATCCGGTGGAGTTGGCTTCGGTTTATAATGACGCGGGGGCTGATGAGTTGGTGTTTCTCGATATTACGGCAACTCATGAAGACCGCGATATTATTCTGGATGTGGTTTACCGGACGGCCGAGCAGGTGTTTATTCCCCTGACCGTGGGTGGGGGAATTCAATCCTTAGAAATGATTAAAAATTTGTTAAGGGCCGGGGCGGATAAGGTCAGTATTAACTCGTCGGCAGTCCGAGACCCAGATTTGGTAAATCGGGCCAGCGATCGCTTCGGAAATCAGTGTATTGTTGTTGCTATTGATGCTAAACGACGCAGCGATCCTGAGAATCCAGGATGGGATGTGTATGTGCGCGGGGGACGGGAGAATACAGGGCTTGATGCACTCTCCTGGGCTAAAGATGTGGCAGCTCGTGGGGCTGGAGAAATCTTGCTCACGAGTATGGATGCTGATGGCACTCAAGCCGGTTACGATCTAGAGCTAACCCGTACCATTGCTGAATCTGTGGAAATTCCGGTGATTGCTTCGGGTGGCGCGGGAACCTGCGAACATATCCATGAAGCGTTAACGGAAGGAAAGGCTGAGGCAGCCCTTTTAGCCTCTTTACTCCACTATGGCCAACTCTCTGTCGCTCAAATTAAGGAGCATCTGATTGCCCAGGGTTTGAAAATTAGACAACTAGCGAGGTGATATGTATCACATCTTGTTCAGAAAGTACAGATTTCTAGAAGAATTTAAGAATTGAACCGCGACAGTCCTGCAATAAGTTGTTACAATACAGGAATTGTTACATTTCTTAAACGAGCAATGATCATTATTCTCATAATTGTCATTGCCTTAGTAGCCTGGTCTTTGCATCTAATGGAATCGGCGATTCATACGCGGGAATTCTCTTTGATGTTAGCTGGGGTTCTAGTGGCAGGGGCTGCTGTAGCGATGGTAGCGGTTTATTTTCTTATGGGCCATTACTTCGGCTATTTAAATGAAACAGCTCGGCTGGACAATCAGGCTATCGGAGAACCCCGTGAAGTCCTCAGTTGGCTGGTAGAGTTCGATGAAGCTCAACAAACCCGGGTAGGAGGCACAGAGATTAGTAGCTACCCAAATTTGGGCGATCGCTAAATCATTCCCCGATCATACAGTTGGAGAACCATCCAAAAACTATTATGATTAAGATTAACCAGTTGCTCAGTGCTGGTCTCAATTGCCCACTAGATCCCCAATTATGAGTATGAGCCGACGGAAAAAGCCAAAAATGCTCGTCGTAGATGATGAACCAGATAATTTGGACTTGCTTTATCGAACCTTTCGGCGTGAATTTCAGGTGTCGAAAGCTGAAAGTGGAGCAGACGCGCTCAATGTGTTAGCCACAGAAGGGGAAGTGGCAGTGATTATCTCTGACCAGCGAATGCCCCAAATGAAGGGCACAGAGTTCCTGAGTCAGACAGTCGAACAATACCCGAATACCATGCGGATTATTCTGACTGGGTTTACGGATGTAGAAGACCTGGTAGAAGCGATTAATTCCGGCCAGGTTTATAAATATATTACGAAGCCTTGGGACCCTACAGAATTAAAGGGAGTGGTTGATCGAGCGGCTCAAACCTACGATCTGCTCAAACAGCGCACGGAAGAGTTAGAAGCTTGTGAATCTCAAACCCTACTGCTCTCGACTTTAGTCAAGTTAACTGAAGAGCCTCAAGAGTTAGAGACCGCTTTAGGGGCGATCGCCGAAATGTTTGCCCAAGCCTTTGAAACCCAAGGGTGTATCCTGCAAATTATTAAAGATGGTACATTCGCTTCCCCTGTGGGTCGTTATAGCAGTACCGATGAGCTTCTTGACTTAAGTACAGATGCCTTAACTCAAGAGGCCTTATCTTCGGCTAGTCTTCAATATTCAGAACTTGCTGATGGCCCGATTAAGTCCCATCTGGCTATGCCCATCCACTATCAGCAAAAACTCTTAGCTCTGCTTTCCCTACAATGGACGCAAGCGTATAACCTGAGCGAGGAAGAAAAAAACTCTATTCATACCTCTGCCCAACTGGTAGGTTTGCTCATCGCTGCCATGGATTAGAGGATGGGGGAATGGGGGATAGGGAGACACGGGGACACGGAGACTTCTGAATGATTTCCCTATTACCCACTACCTATTGCCTATTGCCTATTACCTATTGCCTATTACCTATTGCTTTTCAATGACTCATGCCTCAGGTTCAGGATATCTTTAATCGTATTGCTCCAGTTTATGACCAGATGAACGATTGGTTCAGTTTAGGGCAACATCGCATTTGGAAACAAATGACAGTTCAGTGGAGTGGAGCAAAACCCGGCTCGGTGGCGATCGATTTATGCTGTGGAAGTGGGGATCTGACGCGGTTATTAGCTCGACAAGTGGGATCTAGCGGTCAAGTGTATGGGGTAGACTTTTGTCAGAATTTGTTGGCGATCGCCCAAAATCACTATACCTGGACTCCCATCGAGTGGGTGGAAGCGGATGTCCTCGATCTTCCCTTCAGCGATCATACCTTTAATTCTGCCACCATGGGCTATGGACTCCGCAACGTCTCCAGTATTCCCCAAGCCTTGCAAGAACTCCATCGTGTCCTCAAACCCGGTGCAACGGCTGCTATCCTGGACTTCCATCGTCCCAACCAACCCCTACTCGAGCAATTTCAACAGTGGTATCTGAATCAAATTGTCGTTCCTTACGCCCAACAACAAGGACTTACAGAAGAATACGCCTACATTATTCCCAGTCTCCAGCGCTTTCCCATTGGCCCCGAACAAGTTGACCTGGCCTACCAAGCTGGATTTACCCATGCTGTTCATTATTCGATCGCAGGCGGTATGATGGGAGTATTGGTCGCTACCAAATCTGTTGATTCCTAGTCTTAGCCTTGCGTTTTCTAGATCTTTGGATATACATCACTCCTCCCATTGCCGGTGGCATTATTGGCTACTTTACCAATGATTTAGCCATTAAAATGCTCTTTCGTCCCTATCGAGCGATTTATATTGGTAAACGGAAACTCCCCTTTACTCCCGGTTTAATTCCCAGTAACCAAGGACGGTTAGCTCAAAGAGTTGCTGATACGATCATGGGGTCTTTACTCACCCCCAGGGAACTCCAAAATTTAGCCCGTCGCTTATTACAAACTGAGCGCACTCAAGCGGCTATTCTCTGGTTACTCCAGTTAGCCCTAAAGCAGCTAGAGGCCGATAAAGAACAAAAAACAATTAAAATTCTCGCTGGCATCCTCAAAGATTTACTGGGTCAATCTCTACCCCGCTTAATTCGGGTATTAGCTCGGCGAGAAGATTTTCTCGAAGACCAGATTAATCATATCTTCGATCAAGTCTTGTTAGATTTTAGTTTAACGGAAGTTCAGGCGCGATCGCTGTGTGAATGGCTCTTTCATGTCGTCTGTCCCCCGAATACCATTCGCCAAGCTCTAATTGACTTTCTCACTGACTACAATATTCAAATCATTGATGAAGGATTTCGAGAAAAAACCAGCGGCACTTACTGGGTCGTTGCCAACCTCCTAGGGCTAAAAAACGCCTTACATCGTCTCCGCAACTACTGTTTAGATGAACGGGAAGAAGCTAACCAAAAAATCAAAGAACTCATAGATGCTTTAGCGATTCAGCGTAAGATCAAACAATGGTTGCAAAGTCTTTCCCTACAAAATTTACCCGTTCTCACCGTGCGACAACTGCGTAAAAATATCCGGCATAGTGTCAGAATTTATTTACAAGAACGAGGATCGGACTTAATTCAAGGCTTAGGTAACTCTATTAACTGGGAAAATATTGCGACTTTAATCTTAACTCGACTGCAAAATTCGAGTATTATGCAATCGTCCTTAGAAATTGTTAGCCAAGAACTAGCGCTGGTTTTAGACCGCTACTTAGAAAAAGATATGGAATTGATTATTGCCCAAGTTATTCCCATTTTAGATATCGATCAGGTGATTATCGACCGTGTTAATGCTACCTCTCCCGCTAATTTAGAAATGGCAATTAATGGAATTGTCCGCAGTGAATTACAAGCCATTGTGAACTTAGGTGGCATATTAGGGGTGATCGTTGGCTGTTTACAAGTCAGTTTCTTATTGTTAAAATAGAATGGAATTTAGCCAGTCTAATATACATTGAAAATCTCTTAAACCATGGTAGACACTAAACATTTTTTTATTTGTGGTTCAGCCCTTACTGGACAACCCGATCATCAAAATCTTCAAGGTGCAAATTTGATTTGTGCCACCCAAACTTTACCGCTCTATCGCCTCTATTCTGTTGACGATTTGCATCCAGGAATTTATGAGGTTTCTGAAGGTGGAATTTCGATTCCGGGAGAAATTTATGAACTTACGATTGAGCAATATAATAATCTGATGGCCAATGAACCGCCTGGATTATATGAAGGTCAAATAAAACTAGAAGATGGCTCAGAAATTTCTGCTATGCTTTACCCTCAAAAACTGATTGAAAGCTATGGTTGGCCAGATATTTCTAAATATGGTGGATGGGCAGCTTATAAACAGCACCTCTTAGATCCGAGTGCCCCTCATCCTTAATAAGATTTGCTGACTTTTTCCCTAGGAGCAAATTTGCTCCTAGAGTATATCCCCTCAAAAAGAAGTAACGTTTGACGATAGGTATTGCGAGAATAACCTGCAATTAGGTAAAATGAGAGACTTGTGATATAAAATTTTCATTATTAATTGAAATGACAGAACCTTCAAAATCCTCTCTTTCGGGTTTGGGGAAAGTATGGAATCAGCACCGGGAAAATGTGGTGATTATCGCGATCGCAGCGATTATAGCTCTATTGGTGCGGACAGCGATCGCCGAACCCCGCTTTATTCCGTCAGATTCTATGTTTCCTACCTTAGCAGTCGGCGATCGCCTGGTGATTGAAAAGGTTTCCTATCATTTCCATCCCCCTGAAACGGGTGATATTGTTGTTTTTGAACCCCCACCCCAACTCCAAGCTCAAGGATATCGCAAAGATCAAGCCTTTATTAAACGAGTTATTGGTCAACCGGGGCAGACTATCGAAGTTTCTGGAGGTAAAGTGTATCTGAATGATCGACCCATTCAAGAAGATTATATTGCTGAACCGCCAGAATATCACTGGGGGCCAGAACAAGTTCCCGAAGGACGATTGTTTGTTATGGGAGACAACCGCAACGATAGTAATGATTCCCATATTTGGAAGTTCTTACCCCAGGAAAATATTATAGGTCGCGCTGTTGTTCGCTTTTGGCCCCTAGATCGTCTAGACATTATTCGTCATTGATTGATTTAGACGCAATAAATCGTAAATAGGGGAGCAAGGCCGTAATTTGCTCTCCAGATAAACTTAGACGACGTTGAAAATCCACCCAATCTTGATAGTCTCCCTGATGCTCTCTCTGGGTAATCATTGCTTCAGCCAGAGGGCGATCGATGCCAGGAATGTGTACAAGTTCCGCGAAAGAAGCTTGATTCACATTTAACTCCAGGCTGCGATCGTAATAACAAAACTGTAAAATTGGCTCAATTGGACGTAATCGTTTCACGGGTAAAGCTAGGGCTGCAGCAATATCTTCTAAACGGTAGAATTGTACTCCTGTTTGAGTGAGAGTAACGAGCGATCGCGCCTGATGAATCGATAAAAGAGGTAACCGTAACCAATCATCTACCGTGGCTTGATTGACATCAATTTTAACCCCCAATTGAGCTGCTAAAGCGATTTCTTCCAAGGATTGAAACCGATAATAGGGATCGAGAAGCCGAGTCCGGGTAGGATTGGATAATATGGCTCGTAATTGATTTTTCAGTATCCGAATGACCCGATTTAACTCAGCCATAAATTGATACATTTAACCTCTGCATATTTAATATACAGCACTTAGCGATTTTAAACGAAAACCAGCATTACCCATTATCGAGGTTCCAATTACCCATTACCCATTACCAGCGTGCATCGCTAGAATTAACATAGCTCTTATCGCCTATCCAGGAGATTCAATTATGTCATGCATGAGCATAAAAGACCTTGAAAAAGTACAGGCTATTCTCGAGGCATCTGGCCAAGATTACCGTTTAGAACTTGAAGATGGAAAAATTATTGTTATGGGGCCTTCAGATATTGTTTCTAGTGAAATAACCGTTCTATTCTCTAGTTTACTCGCAATTTGGGTTTATCCTCGACGTTTAGGACGAGTTTTTGATTCCTCTGGTGGCTTTATCTTACCCAATAGGGACCTCAAAGCACCGGATGTTTCCTTTGTACGTGCTCCACGACTGAAAACAACCCCTCGTTATTTCGGCGATCTGGTTCCCGATTTAGTCGTTGAAATCAAATCTCAAAGCGATCGCATAAAATCACTCGAAGACAAAGTTAAATTATTCCTCAGTCTCGGTAGTTTGGTTGGTCTCCTGATCGATCCCGATCGGCAAACAGTAACCGTTTATCGCGCGAATGCTGAACCGATTGTTTTACAAGATAAACAAGAGCTAACGATTCCCAAACTTTTACCAGGTTGGTCAATAAAAATTAACGAAATTTGGCCGCCTGTATTTACGGATGAAGAGAGCAGCGATTGCCTGTAGAAATCTGTAATGAATGTAATCTTTCGTTCCCTAGCAAAAATACAGTACTAAGATCAACAGAGTGAACCAACATGAGCCAGACGAAGGACAGTAGCATGGGAAAAGTATTCACCAACCTAACCGTTACCAATCGCGCTGATGAGATTTTAGCAGAAGCTGGGGTAATTGCTGAAGATCAAATCCGGTCAATCACTCTAAAAGACGTATTAGTTGACACTGGTGCGACGACCTTATGCTTGCCAGAAGAGGCGATCGCTCAACTCGGACTCAAACTTCTGCGGGAAGTTGACGTGGCAACTGCTATGGGAATCGGTAAAGCTGGGATTTTCCGGGATGCGACCCTATCAATTGGCGATCGCCAAGGAACCTTTGAGTGTTTAGCATTACCAGGAGGTCGAGACCCTCTTTTAGGTGTTATTCCCTTGGAATTGTTAGGTTTAGAAATAGACTTAAATAATCGTACTTTAAAACCTTTACCGATTACTCCAACAGAAACTTATCTAACTATTTTGTAATATAGCGCAAAGCAATAGGCAGTAGGCAGTAGGCAATACAGCGCTTTGCGCTATAAGCCATACCCATTTTTAATTTTTAATTGATATAGCGATCGCCTGCAAGTTTACCTTACAAGCGATCTCCATACCCTAAAGCATCTAAATAGGACAACTTAAGCCCCCGGATTTTTTGCTAAAGCGAGCATTTTCTCGATAATCTACAGGGCAGTCAATCACGGCAGGAACGTCTTGTTCTAAAGCTTCTTTCAGGATAGGCAACAAGTTTTCCGAAGCGTCTACTCGGTATCCTTTTAATCCCATGCTTTCCGCCAATTTAACGAAGTCAGGGTTAGTAAATTTAATGAATGCAGATTCGCCATATTGGTCTTCCTGCTTCCACTCAATTAAGCCATAACCGCCATCATTAAAGATGATAGTCACAAAGGCTGTTCCCACTCGCAGAGCGGTTTCGAGTTCCTGACAGTTCATCATGAATCCCCCATCACCCGTGACGGCAACGACTTTGCGATCGGGATAAACCAGTTTCGCGGCGATCGCCCCTGGAATGGCAATTCCCATAGCGGCAAAACCGTTAGAAATAATACAGGTATTGGGGCGATCACAGTGATAATGGCGAGCCATCCACATTTTGTGAGCGCCCACATCCGAAATAGCAATATCTTCTGGCTCCATCACTTGCCGCAAATCATAGATGATTTTTTGGGGTTTGACTGGGAACCCTGGATCGTTGGCATATTGTTCGTAATCTTCACGAATTTCCGAGCGCAATTGATGAATATAGGGATCGGGTTTTTCTGACCGCTCGCAGCGCCGCAAAATTTCCAAAAGTGAATCTGAAATATCTCCTACCACTTCCACTTCGGGAATATAGCTGCTATCAATTTCGGCTGGTTTTGCCCCAATATGAATGATAGGAATTTTGTTATTGGGATTCCATTTTTTCGGGGAATATTCAATCAAATCGTAGCCAATGGCAATCACTAAATCGGTACGGTCAAAAGCACAACTGATAAAATCTCGTTGTTTTAATCCGGTTGTCCAGAGGGATAAGGGATGAGTATAGGGAATTGCGCCTTTGCCCATAAAGGTATTAGCCACTGGAATATTCAAATGGGTGGCAAACTCTGTTAGGGCTTCGTGGGCATTAGCTCGAATGGCTCCATTGCCCACTAAAATCATGGGGAATTTGGCTTTAGAAATCACTAAAGCGGCTTCATTGAGGCTATGATAAGCCGAATAAAACTTATCTATTTTATCTCGTTTTAAGGGGTCGCCTTCTGCTGGCATGTCAGCAATATTTTCGGGTAAGTCAATATGAACTGCTCCCGGTTTTTCCGTTTGGGCAATTTTGAAGGCTCGGCGCACAATTTCCCTCGTATTGCTGGGGCGCACAATTTGGGTATTCCACTTGGTTACAGCAGTAAACATGGAGACCAGATCGAGATATTGATGGGATTCAATATGCATCCGGTCTGTCCCCACTTGGCCGGTAATGGCGACTAGGGGAGCGCCATCAAGGTTGGCATCAGCAACCCCGGTCATTAGGTTTGTGGCTCCTGGGCCAAGGGTGGACAGGCAAATGCCAGCTTTACCCGTGAGACGGCCATAAACATCGGCCATGAAGGCTGCGCCTTGTTCGTGGCGGGTGGTAATAAATTGAATGGAGGATTTAGTCAGTGCTTTTAGCACTGCCATATTTTCTTCTCCAGGAAGTCCAAAGATGTATTTAACGCCTTCGTTTTCTAAACAACGGATTAGTAATTCTGCGGTATTCATGGGAATGGGGGATAGAGGGATGGGGAGATGGGGGGATAGGGAGATGGGGGGATAGGGAGTAGGAACAACTGTGTTTTACCTATTGCCTATTGCCTATTCCCTTGCCCTTATTTGATCCAAACGGTTTTGAGGTTGACAAATTCTCGGATGCCTTCGACGCTCAGTTCTCGGCCGTAGCCCGATCTCTTGATGCCACCGAAGGGGAGACGGGGGTCAGATTTGACCATGCCATTGATGAAGACAGCTCCAGCTTCTAGGTCGCGAATGAGACGATCGCGCTCTGGTTCATTATTGGTCCAAGCGCTTGCCCCTAGTCCTAGGGACGTGGAGTTAGCCAGGGTAATGGCTTCGTCAATATCTCTGACTCGGAACAGTAAGGCAACAGGGCCGAAAAATTCTTCGGTATCTGCGGGAGTTCCGGGGGGAATGTTGGCTAAAATGGTGGGCGGGTAGTAGTTCCCAGGGCGATCGCTCAAGGGTTGACCGCCAATAAGAACGTCTGCACCTTGACTGACACAGGCTTGCACGAGCTGATCGAGTTCTGTGAGGATGCTGGGAGTCGCTAAGGGGCCGATATCATTCGCCTCGTCCATGGGGTCACCGATCTTCAATTGACGGTATTGTTCTAACAAGGCATTTTGGAAGCGATCGGCGATCGCCTCAAGCAGGATAAACCGTTTAGCCGCAATGCAAGATTGGCCGTTATTTTGCAGTCTAGCCGTCACAGCCGTAGCGACAGCCGCCTCCAGATCGGCGCTCTCTAAAACAATGAAGGGGTCAGTTCCACCGAGTTCCAGGACAGTTTTTTTAATGTGTTTTCCTGCAATGGAGGCTAAACTCGCTCCAGCCCGTTCTGAGCCGGTTAAGGTCGCGGCTTTTACCCGGTTATCGGCAACAATTTGGGCAACTTTATCTGCTCCAACTAGCAAAGTTTGGAATGCTCCTGGAGGAAACCCCCCTTGGGTAAAAATCTCTTCCAGGGCGATCGCACATTGGGGCACATTGGAGGCATGTTTGAGCAGTCCCACATTACCAGCCATTAGTGCGGGAGCCGCAAAGCGGAACACTTGCCAGAAGGGAAAATTCCAAGGCATCACTGCTAGAATGGCTCCCAAGGGATGGTAAGCGACAAAGCTTTGACTCGCATCGGTTTCGGTATAGGTGGGACTGAGGAAATTTTTGGCGTTCTCGGCATAGTAGCGACAAACCAAGGCACATTTTTTCACTTCGGCGATCGCTTGTTTAATGGGTTTTCCCATTTCTATGGTAACAATTTTGCCAAATCTTTCCGCGTCTGCTTCCACAATATCCGCTGTTTGCTTGAGCCAAGTCGCTCTTTGGGAAAAGGAAGTCTGACGATACTCTAAAAAGGCTTGTTGTGCTAAAGCCAATTTCTGCTCTAGTTCAGCATCTGTGAGCGAGGAAAAGGTTTCGCAAGTTTCTCCCGTTGCTGGGTTAACAGTGGCAATGCCCATGCAGGTTCTCCGTCCAGTGTATCATTGGCGAAAAAAGCCCTTTGCCGGATAGGAGACAGATCTTTCTAGCAAAAGACTTTTACTGATTGTCTTCATTTAAATTTTAGATACAATGGAGGGTTACAAGATTTAAACTCTACAATTTGTAGCACTTGTAGAGTGTGCTTACTGCATGGAAGGTTAAGAAATGTGTCGCCGTTAATATAACTGGGAGGACACACGGGAGATCCCGATGCTGCAGTTGTGGAGTGGACAGAAGGATGGGGTTGAGTCTGGGCCGTTTTAATGGTTAATGGGCTATCACGTCTTCTAAATCTTCGAGTAACCCTTGCTGGGCTTCTCCTTCTACAGAAAAATGTTGGCTCAGTAAGTTGAGAACTTGGGCTTCTTCTGGAGTCACAACTCCATCGAGTTTTGCCATTTTTTGACATTGCATCATTAAAGATAAGGCAAAATCGGGGGTGATTTGGGGCAGTAATTCTTCCAGAGGAGGAGGGTTATGGATATTCTGGCGAATGGCTTCTAAGGAAGTAGGAGCAAGATACATGGGTTCTAATTCGGGAAGCAAAGCTTCCCAGGTTTTATCCGGATTTCCCGCCAGAATCATATGGACTAAAATCTGATCCATAATCGTTTCTTGGGTAATGGCGGCTTCGAGATAGTGCTGGCTTTCTTCTTGTAGGGTTTCTAAGGTTGCTTCCATGACTATTGGACTGGATTTAGCTTCGTAAAACCGACAGGCGGCATAGCCCAAAGCATACAGTAGGGCGGCGTTGGCACTGGCACTAATGACTGCACCGGCTAATGGTACAGATTTGAACACGCCTAACCCAGCTTTAACAGCATATTGTCCACCGAACTTAATGGCTTGAGCGCCCCCTAATGCTAGTCCAAAAACGGCTAAAACTTCTCCTTTACGCTCTGGTGCTTCGGGTTCAAAGCCGTAAGCATAGGCAATCTGATACACCATTTCCGCTTGTAAGGCGGTAGTGGCGGCTAAATCAACAGCTAATAAGGCTAAACTTAAACCGGGAATACTCGTGGCGACTCCCGTTGCACCCACTAATAGGGCTTTGTCAATCATCACTTTGTGACTAATTTGATCGGGGGTGTAATCGGGCAATTGTTGCTGAAGTTGCAGAATTGATTCTTTGGTTTTAACGACATCAACCGTGTCGATCGCTTCTAACATCCAATCCGTTTTCAGGGCTTGGGTGAGGGGTTCAATCCAGGGATTTTCTTCCATGCATTTGAGCAGGTTATTCAGACGATCGGGAGTTTGAAGGACACTATTACCCACATTTTCCGCCATCTCTAGGCTGGTTTTGGCGATCGCCCCTCCAGTTTCCCCAGCCGCATGACTCACCTTTCCCGTCACTTCACCCACAGCTTGAGTTACACTATTTCCGGTTGCCATCGCTTTATTGGCGATCGCCCCGGTTGCTTGGATAATCGCACTGCCAGCACTCTCTCCAGCTTTACCCATTGCTCCAGTCACAGTATTGCCCGCATTTCCGGCTAAGGTACTCACTGCTTGCGTAGCTTTTCCCATGGCTTCCGTTGCACCTGTAGCTGCATCGGCTACTTTTCCAAATAGGGAACCCCAACCGAATCTTTTCTCTGGTTCTGAGACTGGCGAGATCTCCGTTTCTGGTGCAGGAACAATGGCTGTTTCTGGAATAAGCTGAAGGGTTTGCTCCCAGATCGGCCTTGTTTCGCTCGTTTTTTTGCCCACGATAGTGACGGGTTGAATGGAGTTAACCCCCAGTTGCAGAAAAAACTTCTCTAAAATCTCCACTAACTTAGCTTGAGGCGGCCCATTTAAGGATTCTACACTTACCCATAAGCCTTAGGGTTCACTTATTACCAGCGCGGTAAACCCCTTGGGATTGAGATTACGGTTGAGGATTTCGGCGATCGCTCCTACTTTCCCCTGTTGCGCTGCTGCTAAAGGCTCCGTTTCCTCCTCTGTCGGCAACTTTAACACCTGTTGCCATTCTGGAAGTTCTTCCTCCGCCTCCTTCCCATAGACCTTAATTTGGCTCACCGAGCAGATCTCTAGTTTTTTAAAGAATTTGGTCAAAACCTTGACGAAAACAGCTTGAGGCGGGACTGGAGTGCCTTCCAGGACTAAATTCAATGTCTCACCCTTGCAGGTGACTTTTGTATTAATGCCTTTCGGTTGCAATTGCCGATTGAGGATTAAGGCGATCGCATCCGGGTTACCTTGTTTGGCGAGTTCAACCACACGGGTTTGTACAGAGCTACTCATAGGGCAGGCCCTCCCTTTAAGGTGCAGCATATTAAACCCAACGCTCTCAGAACGTAGAATTTAATCATTGATTCTGGATAATTACTCTCAAATTATACACTACTGCCACTCCCATATCCTCATCTTCCCCATTCTCCCCATTTCCCCATCTCCCGATCGCCAGTACAATAAAGAAATAAGCTTGTCAACTTTTTCAAAATCGTTCCCATGAATAGTGCCTTCCTGAACCGTCTACACAGTCCAGAACGTCCCGTCATCGTGTTTGATGGCGCGATGGGAACCAATCTCCAAGTCCAAAACTTAACCGCAGATGACTTTGGAGGCCCAGAATATGAAGGATGTAATGAATATTTAATCAAAACTAAGCCAGAGGCGATCGCCAAAGTTCACCGTGATTTCCTCAGTGCTGGATGTGATGTGATTGAAACCGATACCTTTGGAGCAGCCTCCATTGTCCTCGCTGAATATGATTTAGCCGACCAAGCCTACGAACTCAATAAAGCCGCCGCAGAACTGGCGAAAAGCATCACGGCCGAATTTTCTACCCCAGACAAACCCCGGTTTGTGGCTGGTTCCATGGGGCCGACAACCAAATTACCCACCTTGGGACATATTGATTTTGATACCTTAGAAGCCGCCTTTATCGAACAAGCCGAAGGATTATATGATGGGGATGTAGACCTCTTTATTATTGAAACTTGTCAAGACGTTCTACAAATAAAAGCCGCATTAAATGCCGTAGAAACTGTTTTTGAACGCAAAGGAGAACGCCGCCCAATCATGGTTTCCATCACCATGGAAGTCATGGGAACCATGTTAGTTGGTTCCGAAATTGGCGCAGCTTTAACTATTCTTGAACCCTACAATATTGATATCTTAGGCTTAAACTGCGCCACCGGTCCCGATCGCATGGCCGATCATATTAAATATCTCTGCGAGCATTCCCCTTTCATCGTTTCCTGTATTCCCAACGCCGGACTCCCGGAAAATGTTGGCGGTCATGCCCATTATAAACTCACCCCCATGGAGTTACGCATGGCTCTCAATCGGTTTGTTGAAGATTGGGGTGTGCAAGTGATTGGCGGATGTTGTGGAACTCGTCCCGATCATATTCAACAATTAGCAGAAATTGGCGCTACCCTGAAACCCAAAGAACGCAATCCCGTATTTGAACCCTCAGCCGCTTCCATTTATAGTCCCCAACCCTACGAGCAAGATAATTCCTTCCTCATTGTCGGCGAGAGACTCAACGCCAGTGGCTCCAAAAAATGCCGTACCCTGCTCAATAATGAAGACTGGGATGGCTTGGTTTCTTTAGGTAAAGCCCAAGTCAAAGAAGGGGCCCATATTTTAGATGTAAACGTCGATTATGTGGGTCGAGATGGGGTGCGCGATATGAACGAACTCGCCTCCCGTTTGGTCAACAATAATACCCTGCCGTTAATGTTAGATTCCACGGAGTGGGAAAAAATGGAAGCGGGGTTAAAAGTGGCTGGCGGAAAATGTATCCTCAATTCGACCAACTACGAAGATGGAGAACCCCGATTTTTGAAAGTCTTAGAACTGGCGAAAAAATATGGCGCTGGTGTGGTTGTGGGAACCATTGATGAGGATGGCATGGCGCGAACGGCGGATAAGAAGTTTGAAATCGCAAAACGGGCTTATAATCAAGCCGTTGAGTATGGAATCCCTGCTCACGAAATATTCTTTGACACTCTAGCGCTACCGGTTTCCACCGGGATTGAAGAAGACCGAGAGAACGGAAAAGCAACCATAGAATCCATTCGCCGGATTCGAGCAGAATTACCAGGATGTCATATTTTACTTGGTGTTTCCAATATCTCCTTCGGCTTAAACGCCGCCTCCCGGATTGTCCTCAACTCTATGTTCTTGCATGAAGCCATGCAAGTCGGATTAGATAGCGCTATTGTCAGCGCCAGCAAGATTTTACCCCTGGCGAAAATTGAACCGGAACATCAAGAAGTTTGCCGCAAACTCATCTACGACCAACGGGAATTTGATGGCGACATTTGCACCTACGATCCCCTGGCTGAACTGACCAAAATGTTTGCCGGGAAAAAGGCGAAGCGCGATCGCTCCGTGGATGAAAATCTGCCTATTGAAGAGCGCCTGAAAAACCATATCATCGACGGCGAGCGTATTGGTTTGGAAGATTCCTTGAAAAAGGCTTTAGAACAGTATCCGCCCCTAGAAATTATCAACGTCTTTCTGCTCGATGGCATGAAAGTCGTTGGGGATTTGTTCGGTTCAGGACAGATGCAACTTCCCTTTGTGTTGCAATCAGCAGAAACTATGAAATCGGCGGTAGCTTTTCTGGAACCGCTCATGGAAACATCAGAATCGGGAAATAGTTCCAAAGGAATCTTTGTGATTGCCACGGTGAAAGGGGATGTCCATGATATTGGGAAGAATTTGGTGGATATTATTCTGTCCAATAACGGCTACAAAGTTGTTAACTTGGGCATTAAACAGCCCGTCGATAACATTATTGATGCCTATCGCGAGCATAACGCCGACTGTATTGCCATGAGTGGCTTGCTCGTGAAATCGACGGCGTTTATGAAAGATAATTTGGAGGTGTTTAACGAGCAAGGAATTACGGTTCCTGTGATTTTGGGGGGAGCTGCTCTAACGCCCAAGTTTGTCTATCAAGATTGCCAAAATGCCTATAAAGGTCAAGTGATTTACGGAAAAGATGCCTTTTCTGACTTGACGTTTATGGACAAGTTGATGCCAGCGAAAGCGGAAAATAATTGGGATGATTCCCAAGGCTTTTTGGATGAAGAGGGCAATGGCAATGGCAATCGCTATGCAGTAGAGGAAACGGGAGAAGAAACGGCAGCACCATCAGAACCCTCAGAACCAGAGGTGATTGATACCCGACGTTCGGAAGCCGTGGACATTGATATTCCCCGTCCGACTCCTCCTTTCTGGGGGAATCAGATTTTGCAACCGGAAGATATTCCTTTAGAAGAGGTCTTTTGGTATTTGGATTTGCAAGCCTTGTTTGTGGGACAATGGCAGTTCCGAAAACCGAAGGATAAGTCCCGCGAAGAATACGATGAGTTCTTGCAAGAGAAAGTCTATCCCATCTTAGACGAGTGGAAAGAGAAGATTCTCAACGAAAATATCTTGAAGCCCCAAGCGCTTTATGGCTATTTTCCTGCTCAGTCGGAAGGCAATACGGTGTTTGTCTATGATGCCGAGGAAATGAATGGGGGAATGGCGAAAACGGTGAAATACACTTTTGAGTTTCCCCGGCAAAAACGCTCCCGTCGCTTGTGTATTGCCGATTTCTTTGCACCGAAGGAGAGCGGGGTGATGGATGTGTTCCCGATGCACGCGGTAACGGTGGGAGAAGTGGCGACGGAATATGCGCAGAAGTTGTTTGCCGGCGATCGCTATTCCGATTATCTTTATTTCCATGGTATGGCGGTGCAAACTGCCGAAGCAATGGCAGAATGGTTGCACGCCAAAATTCGCCGCGAATTAGGCTTTGGGGATGAAGAACCGGATAATGTGCGCGATATGTTCAAACAGCGCTATCACGGTTCCCGCTATAGTTTCGGCTATCCTGCTTGTCCGAATATGGAAGACCAGTATAAGCAATTGGAACTGCTGGGGAGCGATCGCATTAATATGTATATGGACGAGAGCGAGCAAATCTATCCCGAACAATCGACAAGCGCCATTATCACCCACCATCCAATTTCTAAATACTTTAGCCCATAAGCACCTTTGACATCTTCCCCTCTCTTGAACACACAGGGAGGGGATTTAAGAAACCGGGTTTCTGCCATAGCTTTTCCTGCTTATCCAACATTTGAAGAAACCGGGTTTGTGCCATAACTTTTCCTGCTTATCCAACATTTGAAGAAACCGGGTTTCTAGTCTCTGGAAAATTGATAAGCTAAAATAGCGATCGATCCATCAATCTAGCTCAACCCATGTCCACTTACCAAGAAATACTTCATCAGGCTCAATCCTTGAGTCGAGATGAACAAGAGCATCTCTTACAAGACCTAGCTCACCTTGTTGAGCAAAGGGCAACTATGTCAGAACAAAACGAGAGTGAAAATTCGCCTTCCCTAAACTTAAAGCGATGGCAGGGTTTTCTGCCGAAACAGGTCGATGCCCTAGAGTTTCAAGTTAAAATCAGGCAAGAATGGGATGATTAATCAATACCTTCTGGATACTAATATTCTGATTTATTACTTTAATAATCAGCTAACACTGCCTAAAACTAGACTAATCGATTCAAAGAAATGATGATATCATCCAATTCTACCCTACCCCCTTTAAACTCTTTACCCGCTTCCCTACCGCTAGAGGGAGCAGTCCGAATTGAGTTACAATCTGGAATTCCTATTTTTCGAGCGTCAGGAAATGTACAATCTCGGATTGAGAGTCTGTTAGATAAACACAAGCTTGAAGGTCTAACTGAGTTAGAGGAACAAGAGTTAGATGCTTATGAAGAAGTGGATGATTATTTGAGCTTTGTGAATCGCACCATTCGCAATCTTGCGTTTTCTTCTAGTCCTCAATCTTAAAAACTTTATCATGTCTCGTCCTTGGATTTCTGAACAGACACAAGCGGAAGTCAGACAACGGGCTAAAGGCTTGTGTGAATACTGTCATGCTTCAGAACAGTGGCAATATGTTCAGTTTACAATCGATCATGTTATTCCCCTTGCTGAAGGTGGTTCTAATGACCTGAATAACTTGGCTCTAGCCTGTTTTCACTGCAACCGTCGGAAGGGTCGCTCTCAAGCTGCGATCGATCCTCAATCGGGGGAAAGTGTTGCATTATATAATCCAAGGTGTAATGGGTGGCGGGAACATTTCCGTTGGTCGGACGATTGTTTACAACTTATTGGTATGACTCCCACGGGACGAGCGACTATTGAAGCATTAGCCTTGAATCGAGAACGAATTTTAGGTATTCGAGCAGCAGATTATGAAATTGGGCGACATCCACCACCAGAAGATATTAGCCCTATTCACCCAAATTAACATGCGATCGCCTGAAATGGATGCATAGACAATACAGCAAAGTCACCAGCAACCATCCACAGACAGAGCAACAAACCGAAGAATTGACGGGAGGAGGGGGTAAGAGATGAACTGGAATTTCAATCTGTTGATTAACTTGGGGTTCGACAAAATTTGTATAGGCATTTTCTAAAGCTTCCCGTTGTTTGACTTTCTCAGTGGCAGAGAGATAAATCTCAAAAGGCAGTTTATTTTCTGGTAGACTCTCCATCTTTTCCTCCGTTAAAAATTAGGTAAAATCAAGGGTTTAGGGTTCTTGGTTTCACCATAGGAAAGAAAAAATAGATATAAAATTAGCAATAAATAGAAACAAATAGAAGGTTTTCTATTTTCCTTTGTGATCTTCGTGTCTTCGTGGTGGAAATGAACCACAGAGACACAAAGGACATAGAGAGAGTAAAATGAAGAGAGAGTTGAGCGAGGCGAGTCTATGAGCGACAAGTCCCAACAGCAGGAGTTTTTAGAAGAGTTGGCTACTGAGTACAAGCTTTATGGAGATACGCGGACGGCGTTTCTGGGTCGTTTCGCGACTGAGAATGCGGATAAGCTTAATAAGAACTTGGGACTGATTTGGCAAAAAAAGCCCGAAAATCCAGAACAGAAAATCCAAGATGAGTTAAAGAAGATTTATCCAGTCTTTCGGGAACATGGCTGTGATATTCCAGAAACGAAGCGAGGTCGATATCCGAAAGGCGAAAGTCCTTGGGAACTGGCTTACCAGTGGTTATGGGAAGTGAAATTTACAGAGTGGAAAGAGGGACAAACTCAGATAGAGCAACCGTCGGAAGTTCTAAACCGTTGCATTTTAGGACTGAGGGGAAACTATCAGGACGCGCAAGACCAACTCAAGGAAATTGCCCAAACTCTGCAAAACCTGCTCAAGGATAAAAGCCTCTCTATTGCCAAAGTTGAGGAAGGAAGTATTCTCCTGATTTTGGAGAGTTCCCAAACCGGGTATGAGCAATTGAAACGGTTGATTGGTGAGAAGATTGGGGATTTTGAGGTGGAATATGCCATTGATGAATGGCAAGATGTCTGTCGTCGGATGTTAATTGACCGGAAAAAGTTAACCAGCAATACGGTTTTAGGTCAGGTTTATGGGAATCGCAACTTAATTGATGAGGATTTATTTGTTGATTTGGCCCTGGTGAAACCGAAACGGAGTCAGAACGAAAAATACGGCCAAGATATTGACCCAGCAAGGGGTTCGGACTTGTTCGCTCGGCAAGAAGAAACAGTAGAGAAACGGTTTGCTTACCGAGAGTTTCTTGATGAAATTATTGGCAAACGCACGGAGAAACAGATTGCCATTATTGGAGAACCGGGGGCAGGGAAAACGACGTTACTTCAGAAATTAGCTTTTTGGTTATTACAACAAACCGATGATTTAGTGATTTGGGTTGACTTGGCAGAATTGGGCAGTCAACCTTTGGGAGAGTATTTAGAGGAAAAATGGCTCAAAGAGGCATTAGGCAAGTCCAGAGAGGAAATTAAAGCCGACTGGGAGCAGAAATTTAAGGGGGGTGCAGTCTGGTTACTGTTGGATGGCTTGGATGAGATGAGCCAGACAGACCAACAGGCTTTGAAATTCCGAGGTTGGGTGACGGATGCTCGGATAATTGTTACCTGTCGCTTGAATTTGTGGCAAGCGAACCCCAGCCAGTTACAGGGATTTCAAACCTATCTCACCCAACCGTTTCAGGACGAACAAGTGCAGGAGTTTATCCGCAGGTGGTTTCCGGGGTTGGTTGAGTCAGGAGAAGCTGTCCAGTTGGCAGAATCTTTGTGGTCAGAATTGCAAGCTGCGGGGAAGGAACGGATTAAGGATTTATGCCGCAATCCCCTGCGGTTAACCTTGTTATGTGCGACTTGGAAGGTGGAGGATGCGCTACCGGAAACGATGGCGGAGTTGTATGCGGGTTTTGTGGAGGCGATGTATGCGTGGAAGAAAAAAGCATTTACTGTCGAAAAAGAGGAAAAAAAACATTTAAATGCAGCTTTGGGAGCATTGGCGAAGGCATCCCTAGAGGCGGAAACCAGCCGATTTCGGTTAACTCATCGGTTGGTGTGTAAATATTTTGGAGAACTCGACGAGGATTCCTTGGTATTACGGTTGGGTTGGTTGAATGAGGTGGGGGTGGCGGCGGAAAATCCCCGCGAAAAGGTTTATGGGTTTTATCATGCGACGTTTCAGGAGTATTTTGCGGCGTTGGTGGTGGAGAATTGGGATTATTTTTTACCGAAGAATCATGTTGACTGTCCGGTGAAGAGGAAGCGGTATCGGATTTTTGAACCCCAGTGGAAGCAGGTGATTTTGTTGTGGTTGGGGCGTGAGGATGTTAGGGATGAGGAGAAGGAGGCATTTGTTCAGAAATTGGTTGAGTTTGATGATGGTTGTGGAGAGTGGAATTTTGAGGAAGTAGATAGAGGATTTTATGAATATCGTGCATACTTTCTAGCGGCTGCTGTAATTAATGAATTTAAGGCTTGTTCTGTGGCTGCTCAGATTGTCAGGCAGGTTGTACAGTGGAGAGCATGTTATCTTTTTGATAAACAGAAATTCCACTTATTTCTCTATCCGATTCAACATGAAGCGACCAAGACTATAACAGAAACAATTCGACAACTTGTTATTGAAGAAACTTTGGCAATTATTCGACATTGCAAAGATCGCAATACACTTTGTTTGGCTGCTATAAGTTTAGGCGATATCGCAGGAGAAAATCAGCACACCCTCGATGCTTTAGTTGAGTGTATCGAAAATCCTAGAGATATAATTAACATTTGGGATGCAGCTAAAAGTCTAGAAAAAATCGCAAAAAGGAATCCACAAGCTATCGATACTTTAATCCAAATCATCGAAAATACTGACAATGAAAATACCGAGAGACGGATGACAGAGATTTTAGAGAAAATTGACCCAGGAAATTCTAGGGTTATTGCTGATTTTGTCAAAGTTCTTAAAGATACTGAAGATGAAGATATTTGCAGACAGTCGGCTGAGAGTTTAGGGAAACTCAACCCTGGAAATCCACAAGCTATTGATGCTTTAATCAAAGCTATCGAAAATACTGACAATGAAAATACTCGTAGGCAGGCGGCTGAGAGTTTAGGCAATATTGATCCAGGAAATTCCAGGGCAATTGCTGGTTTAGTAAAAGTTATAAAAAATGCAAAGTATCAAGAGCTTCGTAGACAAGCGGCGGAGAGTTTAGGTATTCTTGATCCAGGGAATCGACAAGCGATGACTGCTTTAGTCGAAGTTATCGAAAACACTAAAAATGAAAATACCTGTAGGCGAGCTTTGGAGAGCTTAGAAAAAATCGGCCAAAGAAATCATGAAGTTATCGCTTGTTTGCTTGAAATTATCGAAAATACGAAGAATGAATTGATTCAGTTGCAGGCTACTAAGACTTTAGGGACAATCGACTCAGACAATTCTCAAGTAATTAAGAGTTTAGTCAATATTATTGACAACACTAAAGATGAAAATATGTGTTTGGAAGCTACTTATAGTTTACAGGAAATTGATCCAGGAAATTCTAAAGTGATTAAGAGTTTGTCTATATGATTGAAAACACTGAAGATGAAAAGATATGTTTGCGGGCTATTGAGAGTTTCGAGAAAATTAAAGCAAGAAATTTAAAAGTTGTCGCTTGCTTGCTTCAACTTATAGAAAATACTAAGGGTAAATTTATTCAGTGGCAGGCTGCTAAGACTTTAGGAAAAATAGACCCAGGTAATTATCAAGCAATCAAGAGTTTAGTCAAACGTATTAAAAATACTCAGAATGGATTTACCTGTGCAGTCGTAGCTGATAGTTTGGGGGAAATTGGACATGGAAATCCGGAAGCTATTGCTGCTTTGGTCAATATTATCGCAACTACTGAGGATTACAATACCCAGAGCCGAGCAGTTGAGAGTTTAGAAAAAATCCTTGCCACACCTCCACAATATGCAGGAGTTGTCTCGGCCTTAAAAAATAACCTCAGCTATGAAGTGTACCCAAACAAGCTCTACGAACTCATCTGGCACTGTGCCGAAAATCTCCCCTATCCCCAATTTTATCAAGCATGGCACAATCCCCCCACCACCCCCCATCCCGAAGTCACGGAACAAACCCCCCATAGCGGCGAACAAACTTTCGCCTCTCCCTTCACCCGCGAATCCCTGCAACACCTGCCCCTTTATTGCCTCAACGCCGACATTCTCGCCGACGAAACAGATACCAGCGAAATCGCCTCAACCCTCTGCCAACTCATCTGGGACGAAGCCTTCCCTGATGAAGACTATCCCCCAGCCGTCACCACAGCCAGCCAACTGCGCCAACACCTGAAACAACTGAAACTGCGCCAAAATCTCCCCAAACTCGCCATCCTCATCACCGATTGCCCTCCCAGAGATGAACTCATCGCCTTTTGCCGCAAGCTGACCAACATTGTTGCTGTAGCCTGGTTAACTGACGAATCCCTCGAAGCGCCGTTAAAAGGCTTTCCTCCGAATCAACAGAACCTGATATCAGCCATTGAAACCTGGTTAGAGGAGATTTAAGAAACCGGGTTTCTGCCATAACTTTTCCTGCTTATCCAAGATTTGAAGAAACCCGGTTTCTAGTTCGCTAAAAAGTAACAAGCTACAATAGGGAAATAACGTTAATACTTTGAGTTCGATGAATTGACTTTTGAGGTTTTTCATTGGTGATAAATTCCGTTGCTCCAACTGAGACTGCCGCCGCAATATGCAAAGCATCCATCGCCCCTAGTCCAAATTGGCTAGATTCTCGATAGGCTTGTTCAATGATAGTGTTGATATCGTTCGCCCAGTAAGTGACTGCATCAAAAAAAGTTTCATAAAATTTTATCTCGCTAATTTGTTGATGATAAATGGCTTTTGGCAAAACCTCTAATTTCAGAAAAATACTAGAAGCAAATTCTCGCTGGTCATCCTCTAATATTTGTAAAGCGAGTTCAGCCATTTCATTCTCAGCACGAGCCGCATAAATTAACACTCCAGCATCAACAAACGTTCGGATCATAATTAGTCTACATAGCCTCCACGACGTTCGGATTTTTCTTGTTGGATTTCTTCTGAGCTTAACAAGGGTATCCCAGATTCTATAATTTCTTGGCGGATTTTCCTTAATTTTTCTCCAAGCGGGGAACTCGGTTTAGTCGTTTTTTTTGTTTGATAAATCGCATCAATAAAAGCGAGAACTTGTTGCTGTTCTTCAGAGTCTAAACTCTGCCATTTTTCTAATAATTGTTGTGTGGTCATTTGGCTTACTTCCTGATCTTGAGCTATGATTAATTGTAGTATAACTGAAACTCAAACTGCACCAAAATCTCCCCAAACTCGCCATTCTCATCACCCATTGCTCTCCCAGGGATGAACTCATCGCCTTTTGCCGCTTTCCTCACCAATATTGTTGCTATAGCCTGGTTAACTGACGAACCCCTAGAAGCGCCGTTAAAAGGCTTTCCCCCCAATCAAGAGAATCTAATCTCTGCCATTGAAACCTGGTTAGAGGAGATTTAAGCATCTGAGAAACCGGGTTTCTGCGACAATTTTTTCTACAAACCAGAGATTTTGATAGAAACCCGGTTTCTGAACCCCACGCCAAGTCCCAACATCCAAGAAATTTTCTCCCTTTTAGGTTAAAATATCCATAAGTTGATAGACAAAAGGACGTTGAAAATGGTTAATTACTTTGAATTTAAAGCAAAAATAAAACAAGGGATGATAGAAATTCCGCCAGAATATCAACACAATATTCAAGCCGGAAGTGACGTTAAAGTGATTATTGTTTCAGAAGAAAGAGCCAAACCAAGATTAATGGATCGATTGGCAGAAAACCCCATTAGTGTCAAAGGATGGAGTAAACTAACGAGAGATGAAATTCACGAAAGAGAATAATGAGCGAGCAAAAAATATTTATTGATTCTAATATTTGGTTATATCGTTTCTTAGCCGATCAAGATCCAGACCCCGAAGAAGATGCTAGAAAACGCAAAATAGCTGTTTCATTGACTAATCTAAACAATATCGTAGTCAGTACACAGGTTATCAATGAAACTTGTTCTATTTTAAAAAGAAAAGTTAATTTTTCTGAAACACAAATCAGTCAACTCATTGAAGAATTTGAGCAACAATGTCAAGTGATAGATGTAAAAACTTCTATTCTGAAAAGAGCATCTCAATTGAGAACGAACTACCATCTATCTTTTTGGGATGGCTTAATAGTGGCCAGTGCTTTATCTGGTAATGCAAACATTCTTTATTCCGAAGATATGCAAGATGGTTTAATTGTAGATCATCAATTAACTATCATTAATCCTTTCAGTCACTAATGAATTTAAGTAAAAATACTGACCAGATTATACCACATGAGACATAATTGTAGGGGCGTTTCATTATTATTCCAATCAACTATATTACCCATTGCCAGTGCGAATTGCTTATGGAAGAATTACCAAAAATCAAATTTCTGCAACACCCCACGTCTGAGGCTTGGGTGGAACAGGCGATCGCCAATATTCCCACGATCCTCTTAGATCATTCCCATTGTGAGCGCAAAGCAGCCGGAGTCGCGCTCAACCTGATGTTCCGCTATCCCTCCAGTCAGGTGTTGGTGAGGAAGCTAACGGCGATCGCCCGCGAAGAACTCGAACACTTTGAGCAAGTCAATCAATGGTTAGAGCGTCTCAATATTCCTCTGGCTCCCCTTTCTGCACCTCCCTATGGTGCGGGATTAAAAGCCCAAATTCGGCCGTCTGAACCGGAACGAATGCTCGATTCTCTGTTGATTTCTGCCCTCATTGAAGCCCGTTCCCACGAACGTCTCGGACTGTTAGCGAAACATCTTCCCCATCCAGAACTGGCAAAATTTTATCGCTCTTTAATGGCTTCTGAAGCGCGCCATTATGGGATCTACTGGATTTTAGCAACCACCTATTGTGATCGAGAAATTGTCCAATCTCGCCTAGAAAGTCTGGCGCAAGTTGAGAGTGATTTGCTCTCTAACTTACATCCAGAACCCCGGATTCATAGTTGAAATTTATTCTAACCCTAAAATCTCCCGAGCCTTTTCTAACAACTCATCGGGATCAAACGGTTTAGTCATATATAAATTAGCCCCGACTTCTTCCCCTTTTTTCTTGTCAAACTCTTGCCCTTTAGCGGTTAGCATGATGATGTAGACTCCCCTCAAATCCGGTTGTTTTTTAATTTGATAACAGACATCAAACCCGTTCATTTTGGGCATCATCACATCTAGAAAGACTAGATTAGGCTGCTCTTCTTTAATCAAATTTACTGCCGTTTCTCCATCTGCTGCGAATAATAGTTCTACCCCTTCATCTTCCAGCTCTTCTAGGGTTTGTTCTAGCAGGATTCTGATATGATTCTCATCATCCACAATTAACACTTTCTTATCCATTATCAGTATAAAACCTCGAAGATCTCCACCGTTTGTGTTTTACCCTTGACATTCACTAATCCTACCTCCTTAAAATTAAAGTAGTCAACGGTGCGATCGTAAATGCTTCGATCCACTAGGATTTGTCCTCCTTCAGCTATGGACTGCAACCTTGACGCGGTATTGACTTTGTCTCCAATTGCAGTATAATCAACATGCTGACGAGCGCCAATATTGCCGACAACAACCTTACCTGAGCTTATACCGATACCCGTTTTGAAATTTTCTCGAATCCAAGGAACGGGTATAGATTGTAAGCATTGTTGCATGGCGATCGCCGTTTGAATCGCTTTTTTTTCACTCTGTTCTAAAGGAGCGGGTGCGCCAAACATACAAACAATCATATCCCCTACAAACTTATTCACCGTTCCCCCATAGCTAAAAATCACATCGACCATATGGGTAAAATAAATATTTAAATATTCCACCATGGTTTCTGGTTCCAGCATTTCGCAATGAGTAGTAAAATTGCGAATATCGGAAAAGAGCATAACTAAATCTTTTTTACCCGTTTTCAGTAAACTTTCTTCCTTATTATCGATAATAGCTTTGACCAATTGCGGAGACATATACCGCTCTAAATTACTTTTGATGCGTTCCTCTTGCAACTGATAATTATGCAAACGAGCATTTTCCATTGCATTAGCCGTTTGAGAAGTTAAAGCAGTCAACAGTTTTAAGTCTGCGGCTCGATAATCGATGGGTTCAGAATGACCGATCCAAATCACCCCAAAAGCCTCATACCGACTTTTGAGCGGAGAACAAATTAATGCCTGATTCAAACGATCGATTTCAGTTAACCGAGAATCATGTTCTACGTCATTAATGACTTCAGCCACTCCTGTCGATAGGACATAACCCATGATCCCCTCATCAATCGCTAAATTGGACAGTTGTGAAGGATAATCTCCAAATTGAGCTAGAGTCGTAAAGCGTTCATTTTCTGGATCAACTAATAAAACTGCTCCTTGAGTAGACTCAATAATGTCTCGTGCTTCTTTGAGTACTAACTCAGCAATCAACCTCATATCTAAGCAAGCACTCATCTCCTCAGAAATACGATATAAGAGATTGATTTCTTTGTATCGCT
This sequence comes from Roseofilum sp. Guam, assembly GCF_017746735.1. NCBI lineage: Bacteria > Bacillati > Cyanobacteriota > Cyanophyceae > Desertifilales > Desertifilaceae > Roseofilum > Roseofilum sp. Guam. Next base: position 42,445 of record NZ_JAGHZN010000050.1, read on the forward strand.
CTAGAGTTTCATTAACCAATGCTTTTTGAGAAAGAGTTTGACGCACCAGATAGTTTAATAAACTGGATATCGCAGAACTGCCTTGATCTCCACATACCCAGCCAATCACTTCTCCTTCCGCTTTAACTGCATATTCTTGAGGGAAGAAAGGATGGACAGAACCCATTAACAAATTTCTATTTGCATCGAAAATGCCTACCTTTCCAGGAAACAGATCAACACACTCTTGAATCAAGGTTTGAGTGGTTGATTTATTAATTAATGACTTCAGTTTTATGGCCATTCTGCATAAGGGGATTCTCTAATAACAAAACAATGATTTGATCATTGCCTTTTTGAAAGTTTAAAGTTTTTACTAATCTAGAAGTATTAGATATATTCACATCAGTAATGACCAAATCGGGATGAGCAGCAAACAGAGCGTCCTCCGTATTCATAACTTTCATATGATATCCTTGAGCTTGGAGAATTTCCGTTAAAGTTTGTGCGCTTGAAGATTTTTGATCGAAGACTAAAACTCGTTTAGATGAGTATTGTTGCTTCAGCAGAGTCTGCACTCTCTGTAAAAATTGTTCTGAGCTTATGGGTTTCGTCAGATAATGATCTACACCAATACGATAACCTCTTTCGGAGCGATCGTCAGCAGAAATCATCAGAATGGGAATTTGCATGGTTTCTGGATCATTTTTAAGAATTGCAGCTACATCAAATCCATTCAATTCTGGCATCATCACGTCTAAAACCACTAAATCGGGTTTTTGCTGCTTAATTTGAGCGATCGCCTCCTGTCCATTTGCGGCTTGTCGCACTTCATAGCCTTCCATATCCAAATGTTGAGTCAACAACTCTCGAATATTAGCATCATCATCAACAACCAAAATCACTCGTCGTCTTTGCTGCTGATCATCCTGATAATCTGGAGACACATTCGTTAACTTTTGTACTAACTGAGGCCAACCCATATCCCCTTTGCTTTCTGATATCGGTAACCAAAATGCAAATGTACTTCCCACACCCACTTCACTTTCTACCCAAATATGCCCTCCATGATGCTCAATAATTTCCTGGCAAATGGGCAATCCTAAACCTGTCCCTTTGGGTTTATTAATCAAAGTATCGCCGACTTGCTTAAACTTCTCAAACACTTTGGGTAAATCTTCTTCTTGAATTCCAATCCCTGTATCGATCACTTGCACAACTACGGTTTCACCTCGTTTTTGTGCCTTACAGCTCACCGTCCCTCGATCGGTAAACTTGACGGCATTAGAGATTAAATTAATCACAACTTGCATTAATTTATCTTCGTCTCCGAGAATACTGGGTAGATTCTCCTCAACTTCAACGACTAATTGAATACCATTCTGACTAAATAGGGAGGTTGTCGCGACTGTCGCTCGTTCAATCACCTGGGTAATAGCCACTGGCTGATTCTTCCAATCAACCTTCCCAGCTTCCATTTTGGCGATATCTAAAACATCATTAATTAACGCGGTTAAACGCACACCTTCTGAGACAATAATGTCTAGGTTTGTACTTACTTGAGTTACTGCACGTTCCACTTTCTTCTCGGTAACATCAATCCTAGGTAAGAGGACTTCTTCTAGTTTTTTCTTAATCAGTTTGGCAAATCCTAAAACCGAAGTTAAAGGCGTTCTCAATTCATGAGAAACTGTAGAAATAAACTCGGTTTTCATCCGATCTACTTCTTTGTCTGCCGTAATATCTCTGACTAAGAAAACGCAACCGATAAATTGCTGCCCTAATTGGGGATCATTTTTGAAAACACCGGTGGCGACAATTTTCCCGATTCGGTTTTCCGATAAATCCATTTCTGAGTTGAAGATGTTTTCGGGATTTTTTTTGACTTTTAATCCCAGTTCAGCAAACGTTCCCCCAAAAATATCTTCACTTCTTCGGTTGACCAAACTTCCTTGTTCTAATCCAAATAACTTGAATAATGCTTGGTTACTTTGAGTAATCGTTCCATCTGTATTTGTAACCAATAAACCATCAGCAATATTATCAATAATTGAAGTTAAATTCGCCAGGGTATCTTGTAGAGACTGTGTGGCGGCTGTCACCTGATTTTCTAACTCATTTTTCGATTCTTGCAGTTGATCGATCATCTGATTAAATGCTTGTGCTAACGTTCCAATTTCATCCTCTGTTAACACAGGTGCTTGCGATCGCAGATTTCCAGCACTGACTTGAATGGCTGTTTCTGTAATCCCCAAAATCGGTTGAGTGATCCGACGAGAAATCAAATAAATAATAATCAGTAAAAATAAAGCTGCACTTAACCCAATTTGCAAAATCTCCTTCAACAGTTGATGTGCCGGTGCAAAAGCTTCAGCCTGGCTCATTTCTGCTAATAAAGCTAGATTTTGATTGGCCATCCAGACATAGGCTCCAATCACTGGGGTATCTTTATAATTTCTGTAAAGGCCTACCCCATCAATGCCTTGAGTCGCTTGTTCAATACCCAAGCTATTGACTTCTTTTAATTCTTCTCGATTATCAGAATTTACAGCATCTGCTGGTGTCGGTCCAGTTTCTTGTTGAGAAATAAACACATTTCGGTTTCCTAATCGACCAATTAGATAGGTTTCACCGGTTTCACCTAAGCCTGTTTTTTCCCGAATAATATCATCAATCCCTTGGAGATCGAGATCGACGGCTAAGACTCCCAGACGTTGACCGGATTGATCGAGGATCGGTGTAGCAAAGGTGATGGCTGATTTTCGGGTAATGGGAGAAGTATAAAAAGTAGGGATAACTGTGGTCGATTGATCTTCAGTAAAATAGGTGGTGGTTGTCCCTAAGGGTTGATAGGTTTTCTCTTTGGTTTTATTGGTGGAGAAGGCAACAATACCTCCTGTTGTGAGCAGAGAAATTTCTTGTAAACTGGGCTTAACATGGGAAAATTCTGCTAATTCTTGAGAAATGCTTTCATAGGCAATTAAGGTGTTGAGTGTCTTTAAGGTTAAGGGAGTATCCGGATTTAGGTTTTGAGACGTTTGAAACTCGGCGATCGCCGCTTGTGTTCCACTGCCATACATCCCATCAATGTCTCCTTGATAATAGCCCAACTCTTTCAACTGTTCTTGGGCAATGATGATATCCTTTGGATCTGAATTGGTGGTGAGGGTGGAAGCTTCAGCATCTGAACGGAGTAAATATTGCCCTTCCTTGAGAATAATGGGAGATTTTGCTAATAACAGTACATCTTGATACTGAGTTTGTACCCAATCATCAAGTTGGTATTCTTTGAGGGAAGTGGCAACTTGCAAGCGATTATATACTGAGTCTCTCAAGGAATCCCTCGCTCGAACATAAGCAGCGATCGCGACCAAACTTACCGTCACTAAGGATAAAAGGGAAAAAGAAGTCACCAACTGAGACAGCAGACTTTTTCGGAGAAATTTCAGCATAAGACTTGCCTCAAAGAAACGTAGGATTCAATGTACCTATGTACTAGGAAAGTTACTGCCAATCCTGAAAAATGGTTTTAATGGCCGCGATCGCCCGATCCGTGGCAGCTTGAGCTGACAAATCTTTCGTCACCATCTCAGTAATCACTTTCCCCCAGAGATTCTGGCTTTGTACCTCACTATAGGCCGGATTCAAAGCTTGGGCAAATGGACGAGTCCGATAAAATTGTTTAGACGCTGTTGAAATATGTGGATCGCTAGAATCTTGCCAAAACGGATCTTCCAACAGTTGAGGCATAACCGGGAAAAATCGCCCTTGAGACCCTTTAATATAGAGAGCGAGGTTTTCAGGCTCAATCAAATAAGATAAAAACTTCTTCGCTTCCTCCTTATGCTTGGATGCGCTAAAAATCACAACTTGCTTAACGGAAACGACTGAAGTCATCGGATCGCCATTGGGCTGATTGGGCCAAGGCGTTGTCAAAAGTTCTTCCTGATAAGTCTTTTGATCTTGTCGTTGCGATCCGGGAATAGACAAGGTAGGATTAATCGTCATCAAAGTGGACCGACTCAAAAAAGTCACATTATTATCCGCATTTCCCCAATTTGTGGCTTCTGGAGGAACATATTGTTGTTGATAAAACTGGGCATAAGTCGATAGTGCTTGTGCAATTCCTTCACGCACTCCGGCATTGTCCACTTGTAAATCTCCGGCACTATTAACCAATTCCACATCAAAAGCTGCCAAAAATTGCTCAAACACAAAGAAAGTATCTGAAGCTGAAGCGGACATGGGTAATCCCATACTATAAAAATTACTTCGTCCTTCATTCCGTAAGGGAGCTTGTGCTTGTTCCCAAAAGGCCCAAAATTCATCCCAACCTTCAGGAATTGCTTGTTCTCCTTGACCAATGGAAGAGAGTAACGGTTGCCAATAATGGATATGATTAGTCGTTTGAGTGATCGGTGCTGAATAATAACTTCGCTCTCCGGTGGTTTTATTTAAGTATTTAACTGCATTCAAGACTGCTGGACTATATACAGATGTTGCTTGTTCCATCACATCGGAAACATCCGCCAACTGATTATTCCAAGCGAGTTTGGGAATAAACGTTAAATCTGCATCATGACTATACAGAACATCAGGAGGGGTTCCAGTGGCGATCGCCCGTTCGGCCTCTTGAAGAATATCACCTTCACTATAAAGAGTCAGTTCTACAGGTAAGCCACTATCCTCTTCCCATTTTTGTACCAACCGACGGATAGCTTCCGTTTCCTCTGGATAAAAGCCCTGACTCCACCAAATCCGAACACTATCACCACTACTACTGGTAATGCCTGTCGGAGAGTCTTGACTTTGACCACAGTTAGCCAAAGTCAGACCCAGCAAAAATAGAGATAAATTTGTAAACTGCCGCCGTTTCATAATCTGATATCCAACACTACTGATGCATAGGTAAGAGCGATGCCATAATAGCGTATCATGCTCCTCTAAAAACGGTTGACAATCAGTCTGTACTCCCTATCTCTAATTAATCAAGATTTTTAGCTATTCTTTATACTTCCGATCCGAGAAAAATGATCAAGATGAAGATTGAGCTGTAATCGATAAGCGATAAACTGAGAGGCTTTTTTCCGGATTAATGATATCAAATAAATATTTTTTGGCTGTCTCATCTACTTCCCTGGCTGAAAAAGCCAATCGGAAAAAATAACTTTCGCCAATCAGTTGAGCTGTTACCATACCCAATAAAGCAGCTTCTGACTTATTTATACTAACCTGGATCTGGTGGGAAGAATCACCTAAAATCACTTTTCCCTCTGTTATCCCTAACCCACACATCGAAGAAACCATTGAAGAAACTCTCCGATAGTGATCGAAAGACTTACAGTCTAAGGGGAACTTTTCTAGATCTGCTCCACCATTGTGGGTAGCAAAAAATAAACTATCTAAGTCAAACGCCTTAGGATTTAACATCACATACCCACAGCGCAAATAACCGACAACATTTTTAGGAAAGTCTAACTGATACCCTAGATCGACTTGACCCGCTTTCATCGCAATCCCTACTTGTTTCTGGATCGATCCTAATGGTGTTTCTACCCAACCCGTCACCCAAACTTTTTCCTCATCTGGGTCAAAGTGTATGACTGGATTTACGGGTTCTAAATCATGAATGCATGAATTTCCAGGAGACTCAAAGACTAAATGACCCGAAAAATGATCGTCTACCCAATCAATATCATCATAATATCCATGGTGTAAACTACCACACAACCAGTTCGACGAGACTTCCTTAAACCATAATCGATCGATACATAGCCCGCGATCGCAATTGAGCCTGAGTTTAATCTTTTGGGTTTCCAAGATTAACCACTTATTGTGTCGTTCTACCTTAAGTTCAGAAGGCAAGGGGACATCCAAATCTCCAGACCTCAATCTAGGCGAAACAAAAACCAGGCCTAACTGATGAGCTAGAGTGCTTAAGCGTTGCTCGTAGTCTATAAAGCGCTTTGGTGTAATATGAGTGCGAAAATCACTACCCCATAAGTAACATAACTCTTGCCAAACTGGATTTGTATAACTAACCCGATCCTTGAGAGCATTATAAATTGACCAACATCGACTATTAATCTCTAAATCTGTACCGGTTACTGCCCACCTAGTGATATTATACTTTCGTTGTTTCTTAACTGGGATCGGATCTTCCGACGATTCTAATGATAGATTATGACCCGCTAGAGGTGATGATAATTGCTCTAAGACATCGCTGACACGAATAAATTCAAATTGATTATCCTCTTTCAAACTTTTAAATAAGTCATATATTTTCTGCCATTCATCTGATTTTATTTTTGCCTCTGTTGTGTATCGACCTGGGCGAAAATTAAAGACTTCAACATCATTTCCATACACCATCAAGGTTCGGTTGTTTTCAGAAAGATGATTGACTAAATATTCGTCTAAATACTCATTCCAATCGATTTCTCCATGAATATATTTTTGAAATTTTTGAAAGGCGATTGAATCATTCCAAATAATGGGAATTTTTTCGCCATTCTGGCTACAAGCATATTGGGGGTAATAACGCCATTCAGACTGCCATTCACTATGATATCGATAGGGATTATTCCATTCCATAATAATGGCGCGATATCCCGCTTCCAAATAATGGGGAACCAAACTAGCAGAATAGGCTTGTTCATTAATTAACCCAATTTCTGGACGTATCCCTAAGATCTGTTCATAAACCTGATGTCCCCAATAGAGATTAGCTGTATTTACGCCTGAAGGTACAATCGGACCAATAATTTGTGCATATCCACTTCCCACCCATTCACACTTGCCTTGATTAATTAAATAACGTAATTCATCTACCCATTTGGGATCGACTTGCGATGCTACTTCTAAGGTATAACCTGTCGCTTCAATGGCTACGGGCAAGTCCAGCTCAGAGACTAATTTAAGGATAGGCCAATAGCATTGTTCCATGACGATAGGACGCTGGTCGATCTCGATGGATGAAAAAGCATAATTGAGATGAAAAAGAAGCATTAGAGAGAGGGAATTAGAAGTCTCTCGTGGGTTGGAGTTGAAATCGCTTATAGAGGATACGTTAGATGATTCAGGAAACATTATTTTGGTCTACACAAAAAATGGATGAAGTTCGTTACAAGAGACTCGAACACCCTAAAACTGTTTAGAATTAGATATAATAGTTTTATTATACAGTGAATGCTAGAACAAACCGGATAGTCTTTAACCTTAATGTTATTTTAAGTGTGTAACCTTTAGCACCCAATTAGTATGACTCAAGCTTCCTCGTTTCAATTAGGAATTGTTGGATTAGGTCAAGTGACGGATTATTATTGGCCAGCTTTAGCGAAGGTAGAGGGTTTGAATGTGGTTGGGGTTAGCGATCGCGATCGCCAGAAGGTCGAGGCCTGGAATCATCGTTTTCCCCATTGTCCCGCCTTTACAAATCTTCACGAACTATACAAGCAAGTGAACCCAGATGCTGTAATCATCGCCACCAGTTCCCCCAGTCACTATTCGGTAGCGCAGGAAGCCTTATCTTGGGGAAAACCCATTCTGTTAGAAAAACCGGCTACCGCTTCTAAAACCGAGTGGGAAGCCTTAATCAATCAAGCATCTCAAGCCCAGGTTCCCCTCATTATCGCGTTTCATGCTGCTTTTGGAGCAGAGGTCTTGTGGTTTCTGGAGTATCAACAAGCCTTAGAGAATGTATATGGAAAGATCACTGGATTTTTTGCTCATTTTTACGACCCCTATTGTGTTAGTGGAAAGGTTGAATCGGATTTCTATCATTTGATTTCCAGTTGGATGGATTCTGGAGTCAATGCCTTAAGTGTCATTTGCAAAATTGTTCATTCTTTAGAACTAACCCAATCTCATTTTACCCCAGATGTAACCAACCCCGATCGAGATATTCATAGTCAAGTGGGATTCAGATTTCCGACGGCACAAAACAATCTTGCTGGTCGAGGATGGATTGAAACCCATTGGGGTTTAGGGATAAAAAGCAAAACAACCTACTTACAGTTTGCTCAAACGGGACATGAACTTCTGTTAGACCACGATCGAGAAAGCCTGGTTTTAACAGATCCTCAAGGGGAGGCGAGTATTATTGCGGATTGTGCGACAGAACAAGCACGTATGGTAACCCATTATCAAGGAGTTTTTGAAAACTTTAGGATGCATTTACAACAAGGGACGAATAATTTAGAGTTTGCCCAAGCTGTACATGGCTGGTTATATTCTGCATATGAATCTCCCTACAATATTCAATTGAGTAAATAATTGTTGTAACGCACCAAACCTAAATGCCAAACAACCACACCCAAATCGGCAAAGTGAACAATAAGATAATAGAGCCAAGGGCTAAACTGGTAACCGCTAAATCCTGGTCTAAATGATAGGCTTGAGCAATCACCAAAGTTGCAAATGAGGGAGGCATAGACATTTGTAATACCATCACTAACCGAGGTGGTCCATCAACTCCAAAAAACATTAATCCAGTGCCGACTACTAAGGGAACCAAAAGCATTTTGATTAATAAGCAAGTGGAGGCTTTTTTTAGTTTTCCTAGGGTTTTAAGTTCACTAAGCTTGATGCCAATTAAGACCAAAGAAATTCTGACGACCATCCAAGCGGCATTATATAAAGTCGTTTCGATCGTATCTGGAAGGGGCACATAGCGAAATCCTAAGCCAAATAATAGACTCCAAAATGCAGGATTATTGCGGGTGGCTTTTAAGGTTCTTTGTAAGACAGATTCCTGTTGCTGATCGCTGCTGCCAAAGTAGGAAGCGAGGGCAACCCCAACCACATAAACGGCGATCGCCGATCCGAGCAGATCGTAAAATAGAGCCCAGCCAAAATAGTCTTCTCCCACCAACCCCAAAACGCAAGGAAATCCTAAGTAACCCGTATTGCCGCACATCATCGCCAGCATAAAACTGCCTTGAGTCGGTTGACTCCAACTACTGGTACTAACAACAGCATTTTGAGGCCCTTCCAAAGCAGGATTTAACCCCCGAGCAATGGCTCGCAACCGTTCATCGCTCACCCCCAGATCGATCCAAGTCCAAGCAAATGCAGCTCCCACCGCGATCGCAATCCAAGCTGTTAATGGTGCAATCCAAATCCCCCCGGAAAGATCCGTTTTTCGTAAAAACGCTATAATACTAATGGGCACACCAAACAAAAATAATCCTTTCCCTAAATAAGGACTGATATTCTTGGGTAAAATGGTGCCAATCACATATTTGCCAATACCCCATCCTAATAGCGTCCAGCCAATTAAAGGAATATACAGGTTGAGTAAATTTTCAACTAAGGGAGTCATAATAGCTTAAACTTTCGGTGGACATATCTATCTATACAGCCGTGAGACAACTTTACCGTAACTATTTAATTCGAGACTGGGAAGTTAGCGATCGCCAATCCGTTGCCACCCTAATCACTTCTGTTTTAGCCGAATATGGTCTCAGTTGGGAACCCGAAGGAGCCGATTGCGATGTTCTAGAAGTCGAACGTGCGTATTGGCAAACCGGCGGAGAATTTTGGGTCATTGAAGGAGATCGCCAACTGATAGGCACTGGAGGGTATCACCCCATATCTAAAGGGTACAAAGCTGTAGAAATTCGCAAAATGTATTTATTGCCCTCCGCCCGTGGACAAGGACTTGGCTCTTTCCTCTTAGATACTTTAGAATCAACCATTCAATCCCAAGGGTATCAACAGATTTGGGTAGAAACAGCCTCCGTCCTCCAAGAAGCAATCTCCCTTTATGAGAGGAGGGGATACCAGAGAGCAACCGGAGTCGAAACCCCTCGCTGCGATCGGCTCTACATCAAAACTATCTTGACCTAACTTAACATTTGCCCAGTATGCCATCCAAGACAATAATAAAGCTGTACACATACTCTGAAACATACGTTGCATGACTACAGCCGGACTCACCTCTAACCTCATTAACGGTATCCTCTCCATTAAACCCCTCGCCACCTTAGCCAAACACCAAGCCCGCAAAATGATCATTAAACGCGCCGAAAAAATTGGCGTTCCTTGGCGAGAAGAAGTGAAAACCCTACAAACCATTGATTGGACTCCCCGACTACAAACGATCCAAAACCCCAACATCACCTACCCCGCCTATTACCTCCAACCCTTCCATGCTTACGATCAAGGCGATCTCTGTTGGGAAGCCGCCTTAGAAGCAGAAGTCGCCGCCAAAGCAGTTCATGCCCAACTCTGGAAAGATGCCGGAGCCAAAGGAGATGAACGCTTACGCCAAACCTATCATCAAATCCTACTCGAACAGCTAACCCCCGCGCCCCAAGATATTCTAGATGTGGGCTGTAGCATTGGCATGAGTACTTTTGCCCTGCAAGACACCTATCCTAATGCCACCGTTACCGGACTGGATTTATCTCCCTATTTCTTAGCTGTAGCTGGATATCGAGCTGAACAAAGACAAAGCCAGCAAAAAACGCCCAACTCTTGGATTCATGCCCGTGCAGAAGAAACCGGACTTCCTGACGCTTCCTTCGATCTAGTTTCCCTCTTTCTCATTTGCCATGAATTACCCCAACAAGCTACCCATCAAATTTTCCGAGAAGCTCGGCGAATGTTGCGTCCCCAAGGTCATCTTGCCATTATGGATATGAACCCCCAGTCCAAAGTTTATGAAACCATGCCACCCTATGTGTTTACTCTACTCAAAAGTACAGAACCTTGTATGGATGAATATTTCAATTTAGATATGGCACAAGCCCTAATTGATGCTGGGTTTCAAGCTCCCTCAATTCAACCTAACACCATCCGCCATCGCACCATTATTGCCCAACGAACTGAATAAGAGATTGAGCTTTAGAACCCAGTAATATCGGAGAAATTTGAGGATGTCCAACAGCCATATTCTGGAAGAAAGAGCCATTAAGTTAGGGATGATCGGAACTCTAGGTATGGCAATCCTGGGGTTGGGATTCTCTATTCTCACTCAATCAGAAGCGATTCTTCTAGATGGTTTGTTTTCATTGATTAACTTAATGGTCACCTTTGCGTCTTTGCGCGTTTCCCGTTTAATTCGGCGACCGGATGATCCATCTTATCCCTTTGGATATGCCATTTTTGAACCGATTTTTAACCTGGGCAAGGGATTACTCATGTTGGTGATTTGTATTTTTGCATTGGTGTCCGCCATCAGTGCCATTGTGGACGGAGGATATCCCGTCTCTACGGGTATAGCGCTTTGGTATGCTTTAATTGCAGCAACAGGCTGTATGGCGATCGCTGTTATACAACGAAAACTTGCTCAAAAAAGTGGTTCTCCCTTATTAGAGATTGATGCTCAAAGCTGGTTTATCGATGCCTTACTCAGTGGAGCTGTCGCATTAGCATTCATTATCGTCATCTTTGTGCAAACAACCCCCCTCGCTCCATTCACTCCCTATGCTGACCCGGCATTGGTGATTATCCTGGTTTTAGCCGCAGGGTCTATGCCCATGGGTATCATTAAATCCAATTGGTATCAAGTGCTGGGTAAAGTAGATGAGAGCAACCTACATACTCAACTTATTAACTTGCTTCATCCCATTCTGGCAGCAGAATTGATCAGCAACTATCATCTCCGTCAATGCCGTTTAGGGCGATTAGTTTATGCACAATTCTATTTCGTGATTTCCTCAGATCAGGAACTTAGTTTAATGGAGCAAGATCGTCTTCGCACCATTCTTTATAATGCCTTGAGAGCAGAATTTCCTTATCTCGCTGCCGATTTTATTTTTACCACCGATCCCCTTTGGATCAAACGGGCAATTACACCAGATGATCACCAATCTTAATCTTTAATCCGCTATCTAGCTACCATCATTGATTCCCTGTGACCGAGTGCAAAGCACTGTAAGACCATGAAAAATCTTCCCACAATTGAATCTGAGACAGGCTCAGATTTAAACCAAGGCCAGCAATTATTAACTCGGCTACAACGATTATCAGATGGCATTTTTATGCTGGCGATGATGTTAATGGTTTTGCAATTTGACTTACCTGATTTGAAGAAGAGTACTCCCTACTCCCTAACGCAAAGCAACGATCTATCCTAATCTTATCCCTAGATCCGAGTGCAGTCTCAAGTCTAATTGGGTTTCACTCGCATCAACACTTGTCCGAACTCAATGGGTTGGGCGTTTTCCACCAAAATTTCTACCACCTCTCCAGAAACTTCCGCTTCCAGTTCATTCATCAACTTCATTGCCTCAATAATACAGACTGTATCCCCTACCTGAACTCGAGCGCCCACTTCTGTAAATGGAGCGTCATCAGGAGTCGGAGCGCGATAGAATGTACCCACCATGGGCGATTTAATCTCTTCTAACTTTTGTTCTAGAGGAGGTGGAGACGCTTCACTTGCTGGAGGCGCTGCTGGAGAACTTGGTGTAGGTGGTGCCACTGGAGTTTGGACAACTGGGGGAGATACGGCAATCTGAGAAACACTGGTTACCGTTCCAGTTTCTCCCTTACGAACTGTCAACTCAAAGGCATCACTCTTTAACGTCAACTCCGCCACATCGGTTTGACTTACAGTAATGATTAACTCACGGAGTTCGTCAAAGTTCAAATTCACAGTTTCTTCACCCTTTCTCTAGTGTTTGGAATACAATCGTTTTAACCCGTTTAGTCAATGTCGTTACTTTTCTCGACCTAAGTACTCATCGTTGCGGGTATCAATTTTAATCTTTTCCCCAATGGAGATAAACAAAGGAACCATAACACTTGCACCAGTTTCCACGGTAGCGGGTTTCGTTCCTCCAGTGGCTGTATCTCCCTTCACACCCGGATCGGTTTCCGTGACTTCTAAAACGACAGAATTCGGTAATTCTACTTCTATCACTTTTTCGTCCCAAGTCAGGACATTCACTTCCATACCTTCCTTGAGATATTTAACGCGATCGCCGATTTGGGATTCATTCAGGCGACTCTCTTCATAGGTCTCCATATCCATGAATACAAGCTGATCGGCATCTTTATAAGTATACTGCTTCGTCCGCTTCTCCAGATTGGCTTGAGGAACGGTTTCTCCTGCGCGGAAGGTCCGCTCAACCACACTTCCTGTTTGGGCATTCTTCAGCTTCGTCCGCACAAAGGCAGATCCCTTACCTGGTTTGACGTGCAAGAACTCGATTACCCGCCATACACCGCCATCGAGTTCAATGGTCACGCCCGTTCTAAAATCGTTACTCGAAATCATAAAAACGCTGGGTCGATTTAGATTATGCAATCATTGGCATCCTATTTTAACCCCCGTTGGGCCTTTTGGGGATAGGGAGATGGAGGGATGGGGAGGATGGGGGCGCTCCCTTCGCCTGTACTAAGGGAGCTATTACCCATTACCCTTAAGTGGTGTACTCAGCGTTAATCTTGACGTAATCGTAGCTAAGATCGCATCCCCACGCTTTGGAGGTTCCCGGACCATTGCCGATAGAAACACCGATTTTAACGGTATCGGCTTGCAAATATGCACCTTGGGCAGCTTGTTTCATGTATGCGCTGGCAGCATCGCGGTCGAAGGTGAGGGGTTGGCCGTTCTCCATCATCTTGAAGTCGCCTAACGTAATATTGAGGTTTTCTGCTTCAAAGTGGACTCCAGCACGACCGGCAGCGGCTGCTATTCTTCCCCAGTTGGGGTCGCGGCCAAAAATGGCCGATTTGACAAGGGACGAGCCGACAATGGTTTTGGCTACTTGACTAGCCGCTTCTTCGTTATCTGCACCAGAGACTTCAACTTCGAGTAAACAGGTCGCACCTTCTCCATCACGGGCGATCGCCTTGGCCAAATATTGGCACACTGTCGTTAACATGGCTTCGAGTTTTTCGGCTTCCGGCCCCATGCTGGTAATAGCGGGAGTGCGAGATTGACCATTGGCTAGGGCAATCAAACTATCATTGGTGCTGGTATCGCCATCGACGGTAATTTGATTAAAGCTGCGGTTCGCTGCTCGGCCGAGCATTTCTTGCCACAAATGAGGCGAAACCGTCGCATCACAGGTGACGAAGGCTAACAGGGTGGCCATATTGGGATGGATCATCCCAGAGCCTTTGGCAATACCGCCAACTCGGACAGGGCGATCGCCAAATTGGGCTTCTAGCGCGATCGTTTTCGGCACTAAATCCGTGGTCATAATGGCTTTAGCCGCGGTATCTGAGCCTTCACTTGATAGACTAGAGACCACTTGGGGAATACCAGAGCGCATGGCCTCCATTTTAATTCGCTGACCAATGACACCAGTAGATGCTAGAAGGATCGACTTCGGATCGATATTGAGAGCTGTGCCTAACAGTGATGCACTCTCTAGAGCATCATTCCATCCCGCTTCCCCTGTCGCTGCATTGGCTTGACCAGAGTTACAGAGAATGGCTTTCGCACTCGCTTTTTTCTCCAAACGCTGACGACAGTAGTCTACACAAGCAGCACGGACTTGTACTGTGGTAAAGACTCCTGCGGCGATCGCTTCCACATCCGATACAATCAACGCTAAATCTGGTTGTCCTGAAGGTTTTAAACCTGCTGTAATGCCTGCGGCTTGATATCCCTTCGGTGCAGTGACTCCGCCTTCTATGACTTGCCAATCTGACATACCTGTAAATTCCCCTGCTGTCAATCGGTACGAAAGGCAATTATAGCGCTTTGCGCTGGCAGAAGGGTAATGGGTAATATAGTGCTTCGCGCTAGGGAATAGGGAGACGCGGATCTCCCCCATTCCTTATTCCCTGTTGCCCATTCCCTAAATTCCCAAAAAAAATAAGGAGAGCCATAGGACTCTCCCTACCATCAGGGTGCATCTACTTATCATATTATTACATGATAGGGGTGTGGGGTGAAACCCCCTTTTGTAATTTTTTGATGAAAAAATTGGGGTGTTTTAAGCCCCATTTTCGTGCAAAAAATCCGTGTTTTTTCTGATTCTATTTATTTTGATCCCTAGAAGATGAATGAATTCATGGAATACACTTCAGGGTTATCTGGGATAAAGGAACGGCTTTCCTAGCAAAATAGCGGAATTTAGATTGATATTTCAGCATTACTACGGAGAAAGCTACGGACTGGAGATCTCGGCATTAATATCAAGAAATGATGAAGCTCAAGCATCCAACTGCTTGGCTAAGAGTTGGTTGGTTAACTTGGGATCGGCTCGACCTCCAGTTTTCTTCATCATTTGTCCCACAAAGAAACCTTTGAGCTTGGTTTTACCATTGCGGTACTGCTCCAGTTCCTTGGGATGAGCAGCCAGAACTTCGGCGATCATCGCGTTGAGGGTTTCGGGATCGGAAATTTGGGTTAACCCCTTACTTTCCACTAATTTTTCTGGAGATCCTCCTTTGGTGAGTAATTCCGGGAGCAGATCCTTGGCAATTTTGGAGCTAATGGTTTTGGCTTCAATGAGCTTGATTAACTCAGCTAAGGATTCTGGAGTCAGGGCAATTTCAGTAATTTTCACTTTCTCGGCATTGAGATAAGCGGCAATATCGCCCATAATCCAGTTTGCCGCTAGTTTGGGGGTTCCGCCAGCCGCGAGGGTTGCCTCGAAAAAGGTGGCTACGCTGCTATCATCGGTGATTACGCGAGCATCATAGGAAGATAAGCCTAACTCGCTTTCATAGCGATCGCGTTTTTGAGCTGGTAATTCGGGTAATTCTCCCTTCCATTCCGAGAGTCGATCCGCAGAAACCTGAATTGGGGGTAAATCGGGTTCAGGGAAATAGCGATAGTCGCTCGATCCTTCCTTACTCCGCATACTGATGGTGCGTTGCGCTCCTTCTTCCCACAAGCGAGTTTCTTGGAAAATCGGCTCTCCGGCTTCAATGGCTTCGATTTGCCGTTCAATTTCGTGATCAATGGCCTTTTGAATAGCGGTAAAGGAGTTCATATTTTTGATTTCTACCTTTACGCCAAACTCTTTTTGACCAACGGGACGCACGGAAATATTCACATCACAGCGCAGCGATCCTTCTTGCATGTTGCCATCGCTAACGCCCAGATAGCGGACGATGCGGCGTAATTCTTGGGCATATTCAGCCGCTTCTTCGCCAGAGCGTAAGTCGGGTTCCGAGACAATCTCAATTAGAGGAACACCCGCCCGATTGTAGTCTACTAGGGAGAACGTGGAACCAGAAAGGCGATCGCTGCCCCCATGGACTAATTTTCCGGCATCCTCTTCCATATGTAAGCGGGTAATGCCAATTTTTTTCCGTTGCGGTTTCCCCTCTTTATCCGATAACTCAATTTCCAGCCACCCATGTTCGGCAATCGGCAGATCGTATTGAGAAATCTGATAGTTTTTGGGCAGATCGGGATAAAAATACTGTTTGCGATCGAACTTGCTGTATTCGGCGATCGTGCAGTTCAGGGCTAAACCCGCTTTCACCGCATATTCTAAAACCTTCTGATTCAAAACGGGCAACACCCCCGGTAAACCCAAGCAAATGGGATCGATATTCGTGTTCGGTGTTGCACCAAAGGCTGTGGAGGAATAAGAGAAAATCTTGGTTTCCGTACTCAGTTGACAGTGAGTTTCCAAACCAATAATCGCTTCATACTCGGTTTTTGCAGGTGCAGCAGTGGCCATAGGTGAAGTCTTCTTTTAATTTCAGGTTAACTTCCATTATCGCCGATCTGTGGGGGATGGGGGAATGGGGAAACGATCTCGTTCAACTCGTGCCATCAACCCAAACAATATCAGAAAACTTACCGTGAACCTGATTAAAGAGCCGTTTGTCTCCTGTATAAAATCTAGCTTCATAGTCCTGAGCTAAAGCCAGATAATGGGCATCATAAGCGGCTGGAAGGTCAAACTGTTTCGCTAATGCAACTGCTTGAAAGTGCAATTGCAGATCGCTTTTAATGCTAATCCTCAAATTAAACACATCTTCTAAAGCCGTTTGCACTTCATCTTCTTGGAGTTGTCCCGCTCTACCCATCCGATACATAGCATTCGTTATTTCATAATAAAATAGCGTGGGCGCAATAATTTGTTTATCGGCTGCTTGCCATTCTTCCCAAAGTACAATCCAGGGATCGTTGTCAGATTTGCTATTTACGAGACGCACTGCAAAATTAGCATCCATACAAATATAATCCGTCATCGTTTGACCTCCTGTTTGCGTGAACAGGCTTCAAAGAGTTCTTGAGAGCGTTCTTCTCGCATTTGATGAAATACTTCATCAATAGCATCATAAAAGTCATCTCCTTGCCGTTCCCAAATGGCTTGACCGCGTTTAAGAATGCGCTCTTTAGTCTCCTGCCAATTTTGCTTGCGCTCTATTTTTTCGTGCAATAATTTCTGCTCTTTTGGGGGAAGAGCATCAATGAGTTGGACAATGGAATCCACTAATTTTGTATTCATGGTTAATTCGCTTTTTTTTACTAAACCACCCTGAAATTATACTATTTCTATTGGCAGTGACCATATGTCCCTTATCTTTGTGACCACCTACGACGATGTGCTGACTGGCAAGGGGCGATCGCACTTCATTTTTGTAAATAATTATTACAATATCCGCAAATTTGCATAAAATACCCCCCAAAAAACAGAGGAACTAATAGGAGGGATAAGAAGCTTCTGGGAAAATCCGGACGGGAAATTACCCAGAAACCAAACTTGAACAGCCTCCTATATCCATCCAGAGAGGGATTTTACTGATTTAATCCCCACTCTGGAACTGAAAACGATTAGGAGAATAAATCCATGTTACCGAACAAATCTGGGATTAATGGAGTTGCTCGCACCGTTAAGCGCGTTGCTCTTGGAGTAACATCCGTGGTTCTCTGTTGGAGCAGTTTGAACCTGGAGGGGAAAGCAAATGCTGCTCAGTTTTCCGTCTTGTGGTGGGACACAACACCCTGGTATCATGGTGTGCTTGCAGATAAACGTCGTCAAGAAATGTCTGATTTTCTAGATGATTTTGGCGGTGGAGACATCTTTGATACTACGTATATTTCCCACAAAACAGGTGGAGGACTGCAAGCCCATTTAGCCTCTCATAGCTATGATGTTGTGGTTTTAGATAGTCAGTATCATCCTTCTTATAGTCCTACTTTCCCATTTAATTCAGCAGATCAAGAAGCCCTAAAACAGCATTACACCCAGAAATCCAATTTGATGCTTGATGGAAGTCTCACTATTCGTAATTTGAAACATAACCTATTAACTGATTTTCCTGGGCCCAATAATGCCTTTGGTAACTTCACAGCGAATCAGGTTTACGCACTGGCTAGACGTGGAGGAGGTATTTTTATCGGTACTGATCATGACGCTTTTCAGGGCGATGGTAACTATATGCTTGATGGTCTCTTCCCAGAGCAACCAGCTAAGTTTAGTGGTATAACTTATCCTTCTACTGATGGGATATTCTACGGTGCAGACTTGCTCGATAGTGCGGTGGCTGTTGCACCTAATGATATCTTCGCTCATTGGGATAGTATTTCCACTCAAGGAGTTGCTCCCACTGGGGATTTTATCGATTTCTTGGGGAACTCTGTCACCCTTTACAGCCAAGTGGATGTTGCTAATAAACCGGGTGGGGGGCCAAAGTATTCCTATATTTCCACCAGTTGGAAACCCGATGAATGTGAAACTGCCGTTACCGGGACAAGTTCTGCCTGTAATCCGGAAAAAGTCCCCGAACCTTCTGCACTTTTGGGACTGTTAGCCGTTGGTGCAGTTGGTTCCCTGTTGAAGCGACGTTAACGTTCATACCGTAGGAGCGGGTTCACCCAGATTTAGGAAACCCACAAATCAATGACGTGAACCCGCCCGATCGCGGCGATAAATGATGATTAATTGGGGTTCTATTGGTGGGGTGAGGGCGGGTTTACAGAAGTTATTGGTGGGTATTGTAGATTTGGGTAAAACCCGCCCCTACGGGTTTATTTTTTCCCATTCATCATCAATTAAGCTGCAATTCCTTCGGCGATCAGATGAGTGACATCAGTTCTCTCGCTTGCATGTTCTAAGGTGATCGCACAAATATTTCCGCGATCATCAAATTCCAACAAAGTTGCTTCATCAACCTCTTGAGTATCGACGATGTTAGAGGCGTTGAATTCTAGATATAAGGTATCTGTATCTGGGAAGTATTGGATTTTCACGGCTTGAACCTCCGATCGAAAAATGCATTATGAACCGTTTCTTCATCGGGTAATAAAACGACGCGCAGGTATCGTCCTTGAGCTTCTGTAATTTGTGCCCATCGCCTAACTCTACCATCTGATTGTACTTGAGTCCGTTCAGGGTTCTCTATTACATATAGAATCCACTCGTCCTTAATAAACGAACGGTCTGGACGCTTTCTCACCGAGTCAAAGTATTCAGTCGTTTTCATAGGGTGAGAGGGTGAATTTCCTTAGAACTCCGATGGATTATCACTATGATGCAGCACTTTGCTCTGCTGAAGCGGTACATCTCGATCCCCCTATTCCCCATTCCCCATTCCCCATTCCCTATTCCCTCCCCATTCCCTGGTACTCTAGATCAAGTGAGTCTATCTGCAAAAAGAAATTATTATTAATGACCTCCTCTGCTACAACCCCTCCCCAAACTGTACGCCTGGGTTCCCGTAAAAGCCAACTTGCTCTGGTTCAAAGCGAATGGGTACAAGCTCAACTCCAGGCCCATCACCCCGATACCCAATTTGAGATTGAAACCATGAGTACCCAAGGGGATAAAATCCTGGATGTTCCCCTGGCGAAAATTGGCGATAAGGGGTTGTTTACTAAGGAACTGGAAGTGGGAATGCTCGCTAGAACAACGGATATGGCTGTGCATTCCCTGAAAGATTTACCGACCAATTTACCGGAAGGTTTGATGCTCGGTTGCGTGACGGAGAGGGAAAACCCGGCTGATGCGTTGGTGGTGAATGCTAAGTATGGGGATAAGAAATTGGAAACTCTCCCCGATGGTGCGGTAGTGGGTACGTCTTCTTTGCGGCGTTTGGCCCAATTGCGCCATCATTTCCCAAAACTGACGTTTAAGGATGTGCGGGGAAATTTGAATACTCGTCTGAAAAAGTTGGATGATGGGGAATATGATGCCCTGATTCTAGCAGCAGCGGGCTTAAAGCGCTTGGAAATGAGCGATCGCATTCAACAGGAGATTCCATCTGATATCTCTCTCCATGCTGTCGGACAAGGAGCATTGGGTATCGAATGCCGTCAGATTAATGACCAGGAAACCGAAGAAAATCTGAAGAAAGATCGGGCAGTGTTGGAGATTATTCAGGTGATTCAACATCAACCTACACTCTATCGCTGTTTGGCTGAACGGGCTTTTCTGCGGAGCTTAGAAGGGGGATGCCAAGTTCCCATTGGTGTGAATACGTCTATTGAAGGCGATCGCTTGACATTAGTCGGTATGGTAGCCAGTTTAGACGGTCAGCGCCTAATCCGCGACCAAATTACTGGCAGTTGTCAAGAAGCGGAACAACTGGGTACGAGTTTAGCCGAAGAGCTACGGGGACGTGGTGCAGGAGAGATCCTAGCGGAAATTCTCGCCCAAGTTGACCGCAGTTAATGCGCTAGGAGCTTGCCAAGCTAGTAGGGGCGAAAAATATGCAAGCCCCTACTGTCTTTGTAGCGCTTCAGTGCTATGGTAGCTCAGAGCGTTAAAGGGCTATAACAAACCTAAATTAGGCCATTCTTTACAGATTGGGATTGACTTGTACAATACAAGTGTTTCAAATGGCTTTGTGCATTCAATCCCTATGGCTAGAACAGAATCAACCATGTTGGCGTTAGGGACTCTAGCGCCTGACTTTCAGCTCCCAGACGTGGTCTCTGGACAAATTATTTCTTTAGAGAGTTTCACCCAGAAAAGAGCCTTATTGGTCATGTTTATTTGTAAACATTGTCCATTTGTAATCCACGTTCAAAACCAGTTGTCGAGTCTAGGGCAAGATTATCAAAATACGGATTTAGGAATCGTCGCGATTAGTGCTAATGATACCGTTAAATATCCTGAAGACTCCCCAGAATATTTAAAACAAATGGCTCAAAAATTGGGCTTTACATTTCCCGTTTGCTACGACGAAAGCCAGGAAATAGCCAAAACTTATACGGCTGCTTGCACTCCAGATTTTTTCCTTTTTGATGGCGATCGCCGCCTCGTTTACCGAGGTCAACTCGATGACTCTCGCCCCAGCACCAATATTGCGGTAACCGGTACAGATTTGAGGAAAGCGATCGATGCAACTTTAGCTGGACAACCTGTAGCTCCAGAACAAAAACCGAGTCTTGGTTGTAATATTAAGTGGAAACCAGGTAATGAACCCTCTTATTATGGTTAAGCTGATTACCAATGGGGAGACACGGAGGTAAGAAGATGGGCAGATATGGAGGACACCTATTAGCCATTAGCCATTACCGATTACCCATCACCAAACCTTTGAGAATTCTGGAAAACCGTTTAACCCAACTGTTCCTCTTAGCCATCTCCATGATGAGCTTTAGTGCGATCGGTTTAACCCTAGGAAGTGCCTTATTTTTACAACATGCGGGGGCATCTTCTTTGCCCCGATCTTATATGCTGATGGGTGTTGTTTCAATCCCGGTATATCTGGGATTATCACAAATTGTCGATCGCACCCATCGCCCCCGATTATTCCAGTATTTTCTCATCTTTGCCCTGGCATTAGCTCTATCCCTACGTCTACTCATTGTCTTCGATCGTCCCTGGGTTTACTTCGTTCTGTATATCAGCTTGTATATCCAATGGACTTTAGTGACCGAAGTTCTCTTTCCCAGCTTAGTAACCGATTACTTCACTACTTTAGACTGGAAGCGATATGCCCCCTCCCTAAGAATGGCAACCGCTTTAGGAGGCTTATTAGGGGGAGGATTAATCAGTATTCTCTCGCAAAAGGTTGTACCGGAAAATCTGATCTTAATTCTGCCCCTCTTTTATGCGCTCGTCTTTATTCAACTGCTCTATCTCGACCATACCCAAACTCCCATAGAATCCTCAGCTTCGCCTAATCGAGTCCAGTCTTCAACTCCCATTTCCCGGTTAGAAACCCTAAAAAAATATCCCATCATTGGCTTCTTAGCCACCAGCACTTTTTTAACGATTCTTTTGTATACGATTGGCGAATTCCTCTACTTTAGTATCTACGCCGAAAAGTTTACCAGCGATCGCCAACTCACCGGGTTTTTAGGAACGATGCGGATGATTAACAGCATCATTCCTTTTATTATCCTCTACCCCCTCACCCAACCCCTACTCAACCGGATTGGAGTAATGGGGATGAACCTGCTTTATCCCGTCACCACCTTCCTCAGCTTTCTGGGATTAGGTACTCAAGGGAATTTAATCAGTGCCATGGCGTGCAATTTTAACACCAATGGCATTGAAGATAGCATTAATCAACCCATTCAAAGCTTGAACTATAACGCAGTTCCCTATAATTTAGTCGGCCGCATTCGCACCATTAGCAATGGCTTATTTTATTCCCTGGGTCTAGCAATGGCTGGCATTTTGCTGTGGGGATTGGATCAATTCAGCCAGCTACAAATTGCTGAACTGGGTTTGGGATTAAGCCTCCTGTTTCTGCTGGTTCGCTATGCTATGGGCAAAAGCTATCTACAATCCTTGCTGAGTTTATTGCGATCGGGTTCTACCCAATGGCATGAGGTAGGAGTGGGATTACCCAAATTACCAGAACACTGCGAAACAGAAGTCCTTGAACTGCTCAAGAGCGAAGAAATCCAAAATCAAATCTTAGGTCTTTCCCTTGCCTCCTGCCTCAAACAACCCCAACAATTTTTGCCCGATATTCAACCCCTCTTTCTTCTTCATCATCGAGATCTTCATCCCCACCTAATTCAATTTTTCCAAAGCTGTCCTCATCCTCAGATGTTCAAATTTCTAGAGCATTTCCTGCAAAGCGAGAATCAAAGCCTACGCTTGTTAGCCCTAGAAGCGATTATTGCTAGTAAATACCGACTCCCTAACGAACAATTAGAAAAGCTCCACAAAAACCCCAATCTTCAACAAGAAGCGCTCCTGTGTGTTGCGTCTATTGAAGCCCGAAGTAAAAATCCAAAAATTCAGGAGAGCTGCAACCGCTTTTGGAATACTCCCCTAGATGAAACGACTAAACTGACCCTCATTCGAGCCATTCGCAGCACTAAAAATCGTCAATTCATTCCCTACCTGCAAAGGCTTTTGAAAGATGCTTCCTTAGAAGTCAGTCGTCAAGGATTGGATGTTTTAGCTCTACTGGCTCGCCCTGGAGAACAGGAGGTCGGGAAGTTAGCAGCAAGTCAATTAGCCAATGTCGATCCCTTATCTAGGGCAATTGCTTTTAAGGTGATGGGAGTGGTCAAAAGTCCCAGTTTGCTCCTTGATGTGGCGATGGGGCTGCAACATTCGAGTTTAGCCGTACGATTATGGGCTGCTAGTGCATTAGCCAATTATGGAGAAGCTAGCTTAAAGGTGGCTCGTGTCTATTTGTATTCCCCTCGCTATGAGGTGGTGGAAATGGCGATCGCCACGATAGCCAAAGTCGGAACTCGCCGCGCCATTAACCTCCTCTATGATTTTCTCAAACCAGATTGTAAAGGGGTTGCCCACACGCTATCCTGGATTAAGAGTATTCGACCCCATTCCCCCTATGCTCCTTTCCTAAAGACGATCCTTCAAGATTATCAAAAACGGGTGATTCAGCGTGTCTTTTATATCTTATCGGTACTCGATAACCAGAACACCATTAAACAGATTCAACCGCTCCTCACGAGTACCGATCCTCGTCTGAGAGCCAATGCTCTAGAAACGCTGATGTCAGTTAAACATCAACGATTTATCCGTCCTATCCTGCCTCTTTTAGAAGAAGACCAACCCTTCGTTTCTACTCCATCTTTATCAGAATCAGAATTAATTTATCAGTTGAGTGAACAGAGCGATCGCTGGTTACGCCTTGGTGCTTTATTGATGCTCTCAGGACTTCGAGTACACTCGACCACCAACCCCGATCTAATTCCCTCCCACTTACAAGAAGATCCAAACCCCCTGGTTCGTAGAATCGCCCAATCCCTCGCCACTAGACAACAAGAAGAAATTCCCCAACAGGACTGGTTCTTAAAACAACTCTTTTTCCTCAAAAGTACAGCCTTATTCCATATCCTTTCCCTGGATGAATTGGAAGAACTTAACCCTCTCTTTTATCCAGCACATTTACCCGCTCATGCTACCCTTTACGCGGGTGACCCCCATCAAGCAAAACTCTATCTGATTGCAGAAGGTCAAGTTACTTTATATTCCCATCCCAAACCTTCAGAAAGCCAGACCTTAACCCTGAGTGCTGGACAATATTTTGGCGAAATAGCTGCCTTGGAAAATATTTGGTATAAAATTGTTACTCAAACCCATTGCACATTTTTAACCCTATCGAGCAAACAGTTTGAGATCCTCATTGATCGCTGTCCTCGCCTTCTCTGGTGCCTCTCTCAACCACAGACGAGTTATATAGCAAAGAAAGGGAGAGTTAGGACAATATCTTAAAAGCTTCTATGATGGCATCATAAAGGGATTCACACTGGTT
>NZ_JAGHZN010000051.1:0-34679 GCF_017746735.1 Roseofilum sp. Guam
CCATTTCTATGTAAAGATGCGCTTCATGATTGGCTCTAAACCCTTGCTACTCAAGGATTGATCGGTTGCAGCTTCATAGTGAAATGATATAAGTCCCGTTAATTTCCTTATAAAAGCATTAAAGTGGCACTGGACTCCTCCTAACTGTCGGATTTGATGTAAGGATGCTCTCTTCTGGAGGAGTATAGCTTGAAGCCTTAAACTCAAAGCAATACAAGCTATTCCCTATTCCCTAGCGCTTCGCGCTATATCAGGATAGAATGTCGATTCTAGCCTATGCAATACTGGCGTTACCGATTACCCATTACCAGCGTGTAGAATGATCTAGAGCAGAAAAATATACCATGACTCAATTCATCTCTTTAATTCAATCTAAAAAAGCATACCGATTACTGATCATTTTTTTAATCTTGATCGCCCCTATCACTGCCGTTGCTGGGTTTATTTATACTCAAGAAATCAAGCAAGCGAAAACCCTATTACAAATCCAAGTAACCAACAGCCTTGAAGGACAAACAGATCAAATTTCCAGAGAGTTTCAGTTAATTATATCTGATTTGAAAATCTTAGCTGAATTAAATGAACTGCAAAATTATCTAGTTGACCCAACAGTTGAGCAACGTAATGCTCTATCCAATGAGTTGTTTCACTTTTCTGTCCATAAACATCTCTACGATCAAATTCGGTTTTTAGACCAAATTGGACTCGAAATTGTTCGGGTTAATTTTAATAAAGGTCAGCCCTCGGTTGTACCAGTGGAGAAACTGCAAAATAAAGTTAATCGCTATTACTTTCAAGATACCTGGGCACTTTCAGCGGGAGAAATTTTTGTGTCTCCCTTTGATTTGAATATGGAAGAAGGCAAGATTGAACAGCCCTTAAAGCCGATGATTCGATTTGGGATGCCTGTATTCGATAAACAGGGGCAGAAACGAGGCGTGATGTTAGTGAATTATCTAGGCAATGAATTGTTAACTGAACTAAAAAAGAAAGCGCTTCATGCTCCGGGCAATCTAATGTTATTAAATGCAGAAGGATTTTGGTTTACTGGAGTTTCAGAATTGCAGTTATGGGGGTTTATGTATAGCGATCGCCCGACTGAACTCCCGCAAACGTTCGCCAAGCAGTTTCCCCAGGAATGGGAACGCATTAGTCAGGAACGTAAAGGTCAATTTTATACTAAAAATGGCTTGTTTACGTTTGTCACGATCTATCCCTTAGGTGAGGGACAGAAATCTAGTACGGGCGCTCCAGATGCCTTTACTGCCAGTGATTTAGAGATCGGTGCATCCGAGTATTATTGGAAAGTGGTGTCCTATGTATCCCCGGAGGAGATCCAGGAAATTCTACTTCCCATTCGCAAAAAAATCACTCTACCGTTTCTCGGATTAACGGCGATCGTTTTAATTCTTTCGATAGGGTTAACAGATGCTAAAACTAAACACCGAGATGCAGAAATAAAAATTGAGCAACAAAATCGTTTTTTGAATAATGTTATCAACTCTCTGGCTGATGCTTTTTATGTGATTGATGTAGCCACTTATAAAATCATTACTGCCAATACTGCTGCTCAAAAATTGGGCAAAATCAAGAACACTCAGTGCTATTCTTTGACTCATAAGCGAAATAGTATTTGTGGGGATAATATCGAGGATTTTCATCCCTGCCCGTTAGAAATTTTGCGAAAAACAAAACAGCCTACAGTGGTAGAACATACTCATTTTGATGCCCAAGGAAATCCAATGATTGTAGAAGTCCATGCCTATCCTATTTTGGACGATCGCGGAAACTTGGTACAAATGATTGAGTATAGTTTAGATATTACACCTCGCCGAAAAGCGGAAGAGCAAGTGCGTCAACTTTCGCAAGCTGTAGAACAAAGTGCCAATGGTATTATTATTACGGATTTAAAAGGGAAAATTGAATATGTTAATTCCCAGTTTACTCAAATGACCGGGTATAGTTTACAAGAAGTACAAGGAAAAACGCCACGAATTTTGAATTCTGGAGCGCAAAGCAAGGCATATTATAAAGAATTATGGAAGACGATTAAATCAGGAAATGAATGGCGAGGGGAGTTTCATAACCAACGCAAAGATGGTTCTCTATATTGGGCACATGCGACCATTTCCCCTATGTTCAATGCCGATCGGAAAATGACTCATTTTTTAGGAATTCAAGAAAACATAACTGCTCGTAAGCAAGCGGAATCTGATTTGCGAGAATCCGAATATCAACTAAGACGGAAGACAGAAGAACTAGAAAAAACGTTGGCCGAATTGCGACAAACTCAATCTCAACTCATTCAAACTGAGAAGATGTCTAGTTTAGGGCAATTAATGGCAGGAATTGCTCATGAAATCAATAATCCGATTAGTTTTATCTATGGGAATTTAGGCTACGCAGAAACTTATATGCAAGATTTAATGGGTCTGATTGAGGCTTATCAGGAAAGCTATCCTCATCCTCAGCCACAGGTAGTGGAAACGATAGAAGAGATTGATTTTGAATTTTTAATGGAAGATCTACCGAAAATTTTAGAGTCCATGAAGCAGGGAGCAAATCGTATTGATTCTATTGTTTCTTCTTTGCGGATTTTTTCTCATATGGATCAGGTGGGGATTAAAGCGGTGGATATTCATCAGGGATTGGAGAGTAGTTTAACGTTACTACAATCTAGATTACAAGGGGATCAACATCGTCCAGAGATTCAAATTAAAAAAGAGTATGCTGACTTACCCTTGGTAGAATGTTATCCCGATCAGTTAAATCAGGTGTTTATGAATTTAATGATGAATGCCATAGATGCTATTGAAGAGCGCGATCGCACTCTATCCGTAGATGACATTCAATCCTATACTGGTCAAATCAGCATAATAACGCAACTTGTCGAAGCTGGCTTGGTGAAAATCAGCATTACTGATAATGGGATTGGGATTAAAGAGTCCATAAAATCTCGATTATTTGATCCATTTTTTACGACCAAGGATGTGGGGCAAGGGACAGGCTTAGGACTCTCTATTGCCTATCAAATTATTACTGAGCAACATCTAGGAACCCTTGAGTATTCTTCTACGGAATGGGAAGGTACAGAATGGGCGATCGCCTTACCCGTGAAGATGAACTAAGGTTTCTTCTTCGGCCATTCCCTGGATATTGAGCAGAATACCACTTGACATCCCTTCAATTTCGATTATTATAGAAATATGGAATCAACTAAAATCACTGACCTATCTCTTGACGACATTTCAAGGGTCTTTGCTGCTCTAGGACAATCTTCACGTTTAAAAATTGTCCGCTTACTGCTGTCCGCTAATCCAAAGGGGTTACCGGCTGGAGAGATTCAGAAGGAACTGGGGATTTCTGCGCCCACCTTGTCCCACCATCTGGACAAGTTACGACAGGTGGGTATTGTGACCGCAGAAAAAGAGCGTCAGTGGATCTGGTACAGTGTTCGATCCCAAACTCTCAAATCTCTGATTGACTTCCTCTTTGAGGAGTGTTGCACGCGCAATCAAGTCATTCCATTGGATGAAATGAACGTTGCACCAACTCGTGAATCAGAAGATGCAGAGGCTTGAGAGCAAGGGGTGATATGAACTCCCTAGAAGTTTGCTACAGATGATTGACACTCCACACACGGGGATTGAGCTGTAGCATCGTTTTTGGGATTTCATATAAAAATTTTTGTTTTTTTATTTCGATGTTTGCCTAAATATCAAAGGAATTAAGTCTCATGGCAACTAATGTACTGACAAGATTGAATCGTAGCGTTCTGAAACTCGATCGGGTGGTATTGGCGATCGCCCTCATCCTTTTCCTGCTCGCCCTCATCGAACGCTCCCAAGTCTCTGATACCCTAGCCTTCACACTCAACAGTCTTTCGAGTGTCGCCCCTTTTTTATTCCTATCCATTGGAATTGCCGCGTATACCCAAGCAAGCGGTGCAGATAACCTGATCTCCAGAGCCTTTCAAGGTCGAATCTCAGTAATGGTGGTTGTCGCTTCTGTATTTGGAGCCTTTTCACCCTTTTGTTCCTGTGGCGTTATCCCCCTGATTGCCGCCTTACTCACCATGGGTGTGCCTGTCGCTGCGGTGATGGCCTTCTGGCTTTCATCTCCCTTGATGGACCCGTCCATGTTCGTGCTGACGGTGGGGACACTAGGTCTACAGTTTGCGATCGCCAAAACAGTCGCAACCATTGGGATCGGATTATTAGGTGGTTTTGGCACATTAGCCCTGATCCGTTCCGGTATTGCCGTCAGATCCTTTACCCAACCCCTACGTGAAGGAGTGGGCAATGGAGGCTGTGGGGGCAGTCGAGTCCGCAAACCCAAGCCCATCGTCTGGAAATTCTGGCAGCAAGTCGAGCGACGACAAAAATTTTGGCACAGTGCCGGTAAAAACGCCTGGTTCTTAGGAAAATGGCTTGCTTTAGCCTTCATGATTGAGAGCCTGATGCTCGTTTACATTCCCAATGCTTGGATTGAGACCCTAGTTGGTGATGCCAGTTTTCTCTCGATTGTCGGCGCTGCACTCGTAGGCATTCCACTCTATCTCAATGGTTTTGCTGCCTTGCCCCTGATTGGTGGACTCATTCAACAGGGAATGGCACCAGGAGCTGGCATGGCCTTTCTGTTAGCTGGTGGTGCAACCAGCATCCCCGCAATGATTGCTGTGTTCGCCCTCGCCCGTCGTCCCGTCTTTTTGGCCTATCTGAGCTTTGCCTTTATTGGCTCTGTCATAGCTGGTCTAATGTATGCTGTGATCTTTTAGGGCAGTGATATAGCATTTCTTAATGAGTCAGGACTTACCCATTAACTCTATCGGTAGGTGTTGTTCCAAGCTTTAACGCACCAATCCTCTATGGAGTCGTTAATCAGATAGGAGAACAGCGAGATTTTACACTTTGGTTTCCTTAAGGACTTGTGAAGAAGATTTTGCCCGTCACCGACAGTTATTTTTAACCGAGCAAGGTTACGGTTATGAGATTAACTAAGAGTGGAATAAATATGGAGTGAAAATGTTTGACGAATTAGAAAAAATTAACGAACGTCCCGAACCATTCCAATTTTACACCGCAAGCGATCTCTGGACTGATGAACATACATCAAAGCAGATGCTCTCCTTTCATCTTAATCCAGCCATTGATGTTTCTTCGAGAAAAGTTGAATTCATAAATCGATCGGTGGAATGGATCGTATCTGAGTTCAACATCGGCAGTGAAACTTATTTAGCTGATTTTGGCTGTGGTCCTGGACTGTATGCAAGCCGTTTGGCGAAACGCGACGCATCTGTAACCGGCATCGATTTCTCGAAGAGATCCATTGAGTACGCAAAGGAAATTGCAGCCCGCGAACAATTAAATATCAGCTATGTAAATCAGAACTACCTGGATTTTGATACAGAAGAACGATTCGATCTCGTGCTGATGATTATGTGTGATTTCTGCGCCCTTAGTCCAACACAAAGAAAAAAAATACTAGACCTATTCCATAAGATTTTAAAACCGAGCGGTTCAGTCCTACTTGATGTTTATTCCCTGGCTGCATTTGAACAAAGGGAAGAAACGGCAACATATGAGGTGAACCAACTCAACGGTTTCTGGTCACCTCACAAGTATTACGGCTTTCTAAATACCTTCAAATACAATCAAGAGAAGGTAGTGCTGGACAAGTACACCATTATTGAGTCAGAGCGAACCAGATATGTGTACAACTGGTTGCAATATTTTACGCCTGAAGAGCTTGAGCGTGAGTTGGTTAATGCTGGTTTTGCAATTAAAGGGATCTATTCTGACGTTGCGGGAACCCCTTGCGATCGACAATCGAGAGAATTTGCCGTCATTGCCAATAGAGTGTAGAAGTATAGATCTCCACAGAACAATGCCATACCGGGTGCATCTCATATTTAGATCGGATCTATTTTTAAGGGTGGGCAGGAGGATAAGCGGCATCATTCAAATTACACAACCCGATCCTGCCCACCCTAACTGATACTTTAATTGATTCCCAGATTTGATATCATTAATTGATCGGAATATCTGCCTCAACTTGACACCCTTTCCCTGACGCACTCTTGATTTCAAAACGTCCACCGATCGCCTGAATTCGGTCTTGCATTCCTCGCAACCCAAACCCTGTAGAATTGAGATTCCGCTCAAACCCTTGTCCATTATCCTGCAAACGCAAGCACACCATTCCACTCGCTTCCATCAGATACACTTGTACCCGCGTTGCCTCACTATGACGCGCCACATTCGTCAGAGCCTCCTGCACCACCCGATACAGCGCTGTCGAGCATTTTTGGGATAACGCTGACCTCACCTTAAACTTGCACTCAATGCGAATTCCCGTCGTCTGCTTCACCTCTTGCAATAACTCCATCAGAGCAGCTTCAAACGTCTTTCCCTTCAACGGATCGGTTCGCAGAGCAGACACCGAATGGCGCACATCCTTAAGTGCTTCTTTCCCTAACCGTTGTGCTTCCTTTAAATACCCCTGAGCTTTAGGGGGATCTTCAGCTAAAAACACCGCTGAATTCTCCAACTGGATACTCTGAGCGGTTAAATAATGGCCAACAGAATCATGAATCTCACGAGCAATACGATTTCTCTCTTGCAATGCCGCTTGATTTTCCACCAACAGGGCATATTGGCGTAGTTCCCGATGAGCTTCTTTTAAATCTTGTCGGCTTTTTTTTTCACTCAGTAGCGCTCCTACTAACAACAGAACCAACACTAATACCCATCCAAATAAAAGAGCTGAATTAACGGTTAAGTGCAGAATAAACCCTTGGGATCTGGGAGACAAAAACTGCATCAAATCCGCAGGTTGCTCCACCTTACGGGACAAATAGTGAAAAAATCCCACCCGTTTTAAAATCGTTCCCATCAACATCCCCAAAAACGAAACATAAGCTACCAGTGCCACCATTACCCGTCCGCGCCAGGGAAACATTAAACAGCCTCGAATGACAACTACCAGCAAGAGAGCGGAAAAAAACGTTGCCCCTCGCCCCCCAAAGGCAATTGCCAAGCCACTCAAACCAAACCCTAAAGTTGTATACAGTACCTGATAAATCCATGGGTGATGGACTTGGGGTAAGCGCAAACCCATTAATCCCAAACTACCAATACTGGCGAGAATTCCAGGAATAAACCGGCTGGGATTTCCTGGGCGACTCGGTGGCATGGGGGGATAGGGGGGAGGCATTTCCAAACCCTGGGGACGCGGAGGCGGTGAAAAATGAATAGCATCGGGAGAGGGGGCAAAGGTTGCTAATACTGCAATTGCCAGCAAAATCCATTCTAAGTAAAGCAAAAGATAAAATGGATGATTAGAATAAGATTTCCATCCAGAAAAACGTCCCATGGCTTCCCCCTGTCCTCATCTTGCACAAATCTGTGAATCTATACCCGATCTTACGGGAACTTTTTCACAGAATCGAGGATCTTAGGTCTGCACTTATGTGAAAGGGATATAGTGCTTTAGGACTAGATTAGATTGGTACTAGAGAGTCGGTTGATTTAGGTGATTGGATCGAAGTGGATGAGCGATCGCAATTTCTAGGATTGATTTATCCGATACAGGTTTAGACAATCCGGAGAATTCGATCATGACGACTACTTTACCAACACCTCAAAGCAAAAATACTCAACCCGTTCAAACCGTTAAGTATGTCTCCAATTTACCCCATGGGGTAATTCCTTATGCGTTGGCGGCTAGTGTACTGAGTTTAAGTGCGATCGCCGGATTTGTCTATCTCCGTTATGGTCATTTTAACTTAACTCAAATTCCTCTCCAGACTGAATCCGTTCAAGGCTCTGACCTCGTTGGCGAAAATATTAGTTTTTATCGTGCCCCAAATTCTCTCTATAATATCGAATTTGAAATCAGCCAAAACGGACAATCTACTCCTATTCTCTTAAACAATGTCGATCTGCGGTTAATGATTCCCCAAATCCCTGCCTCCATTCGTGGGAATCAAGCCTTAACTCAATGGTTTCTCACGGAACGGGAATTTAATCGACAACGGGTTATTTTCTCTGCTGGCTCCCCAGAAATTTATCTACCCGACGGATTCATGGGTTACTCCAGTGAAGAAATCTCTATTGCCGTCACCAATAATTGCTTAGGTGCAGGCTATTGGGAATTAGCCGTTTTTGCCGAAACTCCAGAGGGAAAACAAAAAATTTATCAAGGCTACTTTGACTTTCCCAAAGGAGCCTATAGTCGTCTTGTCAGCGAACTCAATGGTGTTTCCTATTGGGATCATGCCCCATCCATGGAACCTTGGCCGGGATTTAATTTCTATAGTGGAATGCCTTTTGATTTAGACGCGATACGCACGGCAAAACGCCGCTATCTGGTTGATGCCCAAGACTTAAAACACGAAAATATTCTCGCCACCAATGAGCAAATCAGCAAAGCAAAACTCATGGTGGTTAATCAACCCCTAGAAACTCTTGAAACTTGGGAAGACTTGCAGCAAGCCAATCCGAAGTTTCAAAGTTTTGTTCCTCCAGGAATTTATAATCCGGATAAACTCTGGAAAACCGATTATAGTCAGATTGCCCATTTACAGAGTGCTACAGCTACAACGATTGATTCCCCTTTAGCCAATGAAGAATTATTAGAATTGGAATTAATTCTCAAGAGCCAATCCGGGAAACTTCGTAAATTTATCGTCAGTGGAGTAGATTGGCATCAAATTCCCCAAGTTTCCACGGATCAGTACGATCGCGGAATCTATATTCCTATTGGTTTTGCTCCCCCATTTACCGATAACTACGAGCAGTTGAAACAAAATCCACCCCACAAGAGTCCTTTATTTAGTGTCATGCTAGATGGATACAATCTAGCCATGAATTATCGCAAGGATATCGGCATTAATGGCTTAGTGATGCATCGAGATATCCAGAATCCCCATAAACTGCATTTTTATTTTATGTCTTATGAGCGGATTACTTTGGTGAGTCACTATGTTTTGGATTTAACTCAATGGGTGCTAATGGAACATCCAGAACCAGAAGCCATGAGTGCGGTAAAAACATTTGACTATACTCCATCTATGGCTCTCTCTCAAGTGGATTTAAATCAAAAAGTATATACCCAACTGGATCAAGCTTGGCAAACCAATCCCCAATTTAAACAACGGCTAACTTATCGCATTTTTGTGGATTCTCAAGGCGTAATTATCGGTTATGTTCCCAGTTCCAATGAAGCTCAAGATTGGGTGGACAATACCCCATTGTCGGATATGAGTCAAGCTTCTGAATTTGACGATCGCGGGATTGATTCTTTCCGAGTCGTTTTTACCCCAAGGGGAGGAATCGAGGTCAGTCCTTGGTGGGGATGGGATTCTCAAGAGTAAGCCATATGTTGTCGGGAGCCAGAAACCCGGTTTCTTGAAGAAACCGGGTTTCTAATATCAAGGGCGCGATCGCACAATATCTTCAAATTCTCGAATCGCTACACTTGAACCCATTTCCCAACCCCGCTCAATATAATTTGGAATGAGTCGTTTCAAATCATACTCAGGAAACCATCGGCTCTTTTGAACTTCTTGATAACCCTGACGATCAAATTGATAAAAATATAACTTACTTTCTCTATAAATCCACAGTTCTGAAGGGGCGATCGCCTGATAATCTTCCGGTTGCGTCATCGAAGTTAAATCCACCTCAATCACCAAATCTGGAGCCGGATCGGTTTCTAAATCAATCCGCTCTTTGCCTAAAACCGCCAATCGATTATCAATATAAAAACAATGATCCGGTTCAATACCCTGTTGGTTGATGCGTTTTAAGGTAATCGGTTGAAATGAATCCCAGTCTTTCCCTTGTTGTCGTAATAAAATTTTGACAAAATCTGCTAATATATCCGATTGATTCGCCTGTTTAACCAAAGGAGAGATAATTTTAATCTCTTGAGTTTTACCGTTATAGCTAATTCTTAATCCAGCCCTATCTTCCCGACGCGCTAACAAAGCCTCATAATCTTGCCAACTTCTAAAGCGCAGAATCAATTCATCTCCCGGTTCAAGAGCAATAATGTCTTCAGTAATAGTGGGTAATCTCATTTCAACAAACGCTCTATTCATTATTGAATTAATCTCAATTATAGCAATTTTCGAGACCCAGAAACCCGGTTTCTTCAAGAAACCGGGTTTCTCAACCACTGCCAACTTAATTGTTGCTCTTCCTCATCCAAAGACCAACGGAGTAGATCGGCAAGTTGACCCGCAGAAATTCCAGGCATCCCCAAAGCTTGTCGGGGTTTTTCTGTGGCTAAACTAATCGCATCGCCTAACTCATAAATCCCCCAACGCACTAAATTTTCAACACCAGCAAATAACGGTAAAGTCGTCCCCGACAACGTGCCATTGAGTAATCGTGCAGTTCCCTGTTTCACTTCAATTTGTCGATTATCCCAGGGATAAATCCCATCCGGCAAACCTAGAGGTGATAGAGCATCACTAACCAGGAAAATGTTTTTAGAATTCGCCCGCAATACAATATCAATCATCGTCGGACAGACATGAATCCCATCTGCAATTAACCCACAATAAATCTGCGGATTCACTAACGCAGCACCCAATAAACCGGGGTCTCGATGGTGTAAACTAGGCATGGCATTAAACGCATGAGTTACCATAGTTGCGCCCTGTGCAAAGGCCAATTTCGCTTGCTTTAGGGTAGCTTGGGAGTGACCGAGACTGACTGTAATTCCCAAGGAGGTTAAGTAGGAAATCACTTCACCCGTGGGATCGAGTTCTGGCGCAAGGGTGATGACTTTTACAACTTCTGCATAGTCTCCCAATACCTGTTTCATGTTTTCTAGAGTTAAGGGAAGCAGATATTCCCAAGGATGAGCGCCCCGTTTTTCTTGGTTTAAGCATGGCCCTTCTAAATGAATACCCAAGGGTTGAGCCGCATTTTTAGAGGGTGAAAATTGTGAGAAAATCTTTAATGAGCGGTGGATATTTTCAATAGATGTCGTAACTAGAGTTGGCAAGAAATAGCTAACGCCTTGTTGCCATAAAAGTTGACAAATTTGATTGAGTTTTGTCTCATCTTCGCTGGTAATTTCGGGAAAGGCTAATCCCAATGCACCATTAATTTGTAGGTCGATCCCTGCCAAGGAAATCCAGTCCCCTTGAACATCTAGGATGGGTTGATCGCTAGTGTGTTCGTCTTGGGTGGGTAAGATGGCTTGAATCTTTCCTTCTCGAATGACTATATTTTGTTTGTCTTGATATCCAGGAAGGTGGGCGTTAATAATATTCAGATTAGGATTCATGACAATGAGAAAACAGAAGTGTTAATAGTTGTAGGAGTAGATTGGGGAAAGAAATTGATGGAAATACTCAAGACTCGTTCAACCGGCCCTTTCTATCTACTATCTACAAGTTCATGATTAAGCTAAATTCCCTACAAATCCAATTGACCCAGAATATTCTGTAGGACTTGACCGGAATGATTGAGTTGTTGTTGTTCAGTCTGATTCAGAGATAGGTTAATTAACTTCGTCGCACCTTGACGGTCTACTATGGTAGGCAGACTAATACAAAGTTCGGGTAATCCATACAATCCATCAACAAAACGACTGACGGTCATAATTCGCCGTTGGTTACGCAAAATGGCTTTGACGATATCGGTGACTGCTAATCCGATTGCATACGATGTATAGCCTTTGCGTTGGATAATTTCATAGGCTGCATTCTTCACTTGATTAAAAATCTCTGCTAATTGGGGATCGTCACTACTCGGAGATCCCGGCCGTCCATCACAGAGTTTCATCCCCGCAATATTCACTGTACTCCAAACGGGAAGCTCACTATCGCCATGTTCGCCAATAATATAGGCATGAATACTACGGGGGTCAAGATTGAGTTTTTGGGAGAGTAGAGCGCGAAAACGAGCTGTATCGAGTACGGTTCCTGATCCTAATACCCGATAGCTAGGAAAGCCGGATAGTTTCAGGGTGACATAGGTCATAATATCAACTGGGTTACTGACAATCAGCACAATGGCATGGGGACAATGTTGAACGACTTCTGCAATTAAACTTTTGAAGATGGCCACATTGCGTTCCACTAAGCTTAATCGACTTTCACCGGGTTTCTGGCTAGCTCCAGCAGTAATAATGACAATATCTGCATTTTTACCTGCATCAGCAACGGTTCCTGCTTTGACGAGGGTGGGGGAAATGAAGGGTATTCCATGCATGAGATCCATAACTTCCCCTTCGGTTTTTTCTTGGGCAATATCTTGCAGGATCAGTTCATCAAAGCAATTCTGAATGAGTAAAGAATAGGCACAGGCTAAACCAACTTGTCCAGCACCAATAATTACTCCTTTTCTGAGATTGAGGGGACTGGAAGTTGTCGATGTACTCGGATTGGAAAAGAGATTTTCAAACATAAGTGGGAAGAAGGAGCAAGGAGCGTGAATGTCATCAGGCCAGAATAATGCTGGCGTATTGAGCTGCACCATAGGCGGCACTATCCGGTAGGGTATCAATTGACCATTCGACTCTAGTGTTTTTCAGATGGGGGAAAGAATGGTCAATTTCATGGCGAATCCAACCAATAGCATCCTGTTTAAATCGTTCATAAGATTGATCGGATGCATTTTTCCGTCTTTCCTGCGCTCCACCGGAGATCACAATCAGGTCGCATCCGACCGTATTGATGACGCTTCTGACCGCTCTTCCCAGATTAGTAAAATATTCATGCCAGATGTCCGTAACATCTTGGAGGGGATTCTCGTCTTGACCGAGTTCGCGGAGTATTTTGGCCACTTCCATGGGGTCACCTTGCAGCGCTTTGGGGACATTGCCTTTGGCTTGTCGATGTTTGACCATGTTTCTGAGACCGAGTAGGGAGGCTCTGGTTTCGGCACATCCTGTCGCACCACATCCACAAAGGTCGGCGTTGTCGCTGGTATCTGTGAGAATATGGCCGAATTCTGCGCCGACTCCAGGACCAGAAAAGATTTTACTGTTGATGATTAAGGCTCCTCCTAATCCGGTTCCGGTAATAAACTGAGCCATGGAGGAAGAGGCTTGATTTTGGGCTTCTCTCACGGTGTATTCTCGGTAGGCGGCAGCATCACCATCGTTGAGCAGGAGTGCAGGTAAGCTGAAGCTATCAGAGAGTTTCTGTTTGACGTTTACACCTTGCCAGGAGCGATCGATGTTGGTGGGATAAACGCATAGTCCTGAGGGGTCGATGGGGGCGGGACAAGATGCGCCGATCGCCTTGACCTCTTTTGGATTAATGTCATTGATTTTGAAGATCTCTTGGGCGGCAGTTTTTATCACGTTGACGGTAGCATCAGGGCCTTCGGAAGCGCGACTGGGGTTGTCTAGGCGATCGCCAATTACCCCGTTTTCCGAATCCCATAATCCCAGTTTTACCGTACTGGCTCCGATATCGATGCCTAAATAAATGCTCATTTTGACCTCCGTTAAGCGGTATATTGCATCGTATCAAATCCTGAATCTCAATACCTGATGCTTATGTCCGATCCTCTCGTTGGTATTATTATGGGCAGTGATTCCGATCTGCCCACTATGAAAGCGGCGATCGCCGTTTGCGAAGATTTTCAAATCCCAACTGAAGTAGCCATTGTTTCTGCCCATCGCACGCCTGAACGGATGGTCACCTATGCCCAGAAAGCCCATGAACGGGGCATTAAAGTCATTATCGCGGGTGCTGGAGGGGCAGCCCATCTACCGGGCATGGTCGCTTCATTAACGCCTTTACCGGTTATTGGTGTACCTGTAGCCTCTCGCCATCTACAAGGACTCGACTCCCTCTACTCCATTGTACAGATGCCCAGAGGAATTCCCGTGGCGACCGTGGCGATCGGCAACGCTCAGAATGCCGGACTATTAGCCATTCAAATCTTAGCCACTTCTCAACCCCAGTTACTGCAAGCCGTTCAAGCCTATCGCCAACAACTCAATCAATCGGTAATTGATAAACAAACTCAATTAGAACGTCTGGGATATGCAGATTACTTAGAAAGTATGTAATATAATTTTTCAACAGAATCTTCAAAAAGTAGCCTAGAATACAGAATAAACTCATCGAAATTGATGCAATCTATCTATCGTATTCACAGAACCAATTCAAGGAGTAGCCAAGCTTAAAGTAAACCTTAAAGTCGGCATTGAGTTTGACAGCATCCTGATTAGATTGGTTCTACGAAAAGCTGGAAGCCTATCTATTGTCACCTACTCAGTGAGTAAACTGCATCTCCAAATTTTTGCGGTGATTCTCCAATAAAGAAATTCATGGAAAGACAATCATTGAAAACTCAACGCCTTGATATCGGAGGGAGTCCGAAAAAACTCCCAAACCTCTTGGGCAATAAGCCCTGGAGTCAACGGCCCCAACTGAGCGCCCTACGCATGTTATGGGGTCGTCGCAGTACTCTCAATTGGATTGCCTGTATTCCCCTATCCGCAATCATTGTGGTGATTTGGGAAGTAGCCGCCCAAGCTCAAGAAGCTGCCCAACCCGGGTCTCCAGAATATATCCAAGGAGTCCTCAATGCCATTTGGATTTTAATTGCTGCCATCCTGGTCATCTTCATGAATGCCGGGTTTGGTATGTTAGAAACTGGATTTTGTCGTCAGAAAAACGCGGTCAACATCCTGTCCAAAAACCTGATTGTTTTTGCCCTAGCAACTCTCAGCTTTTGGGCTATTGGCTTTTCCCTGATGTTTGGCTCGGGTAATGGCTTCATCGGTGGTGGCGGTTGGTTCCTCAGCAGCACCGATCCGGCAACCTATGGACTCGATCCATTCCCTGGAGGGTTACCCATTCCGGTATTCTTCCTTTTCCAAGCTGCCTTTGCTGGAACGGCTGCCACAATTGTTTCCGGAGCGGTAGCAGAACGGATTGAGTTTATCGCCTTTGTCCTCTTCTCCCTACTGATTGTGGGTATTAGCTATCCCATCTCTGGTCACTGGGTTTGGGGTGGCGGTATGTTAAGCGATATTGGTTTCCTGGGTACGGGATTTTCTGATTTCGCCGGTTCTACCGTCGTTCACTCTGTTGGAGGTTGGGCAGCTCTGATGGGTGCGGCAATCTTAGGGCCTCGGCTGGGTAAATATGAAGATGGCCAAGCCCGCGCGATTCCCGGCCACAGTATGAGTATTGCCACATTAGGATGTCTCATCCTCTGGATTGGCTGGTTTGGATTTAACCCCGGTTCCCAACTGGCGGCTGATGAAGCAGTTCCTTACATTGCGGTCACAACTAACCTAGCTGCTGCCGCTGGTGGAGTTTCAGCTACTGCTGTTTCTTGGCTCAAAGATGGTAAGCCTGACCTATCGATGATCATCAATGGTATTCTGGCTGGTCTGGTAGGGATTACGGCGGGTTGCGATGGAGTGTCCTATCTCGGAGCTGTGATTATTGGCTTAATTGCTGGAATCCTAGTGGTCTATGCAGTTGGATTCTTCGATACCGTTCTCAAAATTGATGACCCTGTGGGTGCGATTTCGGTTCACTTGGTCAATGGGGCTTGGGGAACTATAGCCGTTGGCTTGTTTAATACGGAATCTGGCCTATTTTATGGCGGTGGAGCTAATCAACTGATGGCCCAAATTATCGGTATTCTAACCATTGGTGGCTTTACGGTGTTGCTCAGTACCATCTTCTGGTTAGCGCTCAAAGCAACAGTCGGTATCCGCGTCCATCCAGAACAAGAGTTTGAAGGCTTGGATATCGCTGAACATGGCATGGAAGCTTACAGTGGATTCTTGAAAGAGTCCAGTGGGGTAAGGAGTGGAGGAATGGCAGATGCAATGAAGGCGGCTAGTTCTAAAGGTAGCTCAGACTAATTGTTCTAGAGTGTTTTAAGGTTAAGTTATTTCCTCTGATGAGAACCGCTAAGGAAAATCTTTAATCCTTAGCGGCTTTGTTTTGTTGAGCGTCCGATCCTATCATGGGATTGGTAATTGAGTCTGTTGAATCGGTGTAGGGTTGTGTTCAACCGTAGAAAAAAAATTCCCATTTGGGTAGGATTATCTCTATCTGCCAATGTGGTCTTAGCTTTATTACTGATCCAGGGGCAGCGTGAGATGAACTCGGTCGAAGGGCGATCTCTCCTACCAATAACGGATACTCCTTCTGGTATCCCTGCTCAGGCCAAGATCGTCTCAGTGAAGACGGGTGTCCAACAGAGTGTTACCCCATCTTCATCCCCATCTCCAGCCCCAGCCCCCGATAAACCTCAGAGTCATCACCTGACCTATCAAGAATGGGTGGAACTCTTGGCTAGAGAAGCCCAAGTTGCAGCGACTCAACAACCGGAAAATTTATCCATTTTAGCGGGAGACTCAATTAGTTTATGGTTTCCTCCAGCCTTGCTACCTCGTGGACAAACTTGGCTCAACCAGGGGATTTCTGGGGAAACTTCTGGGGGGTTATATCGCCGTTTACCTCTTTTAGATGGCACGAACCCCAAAACGATCTTTATTCTAATTGGCATTAACGATTTGCTCAAGGGAGTGAGCGATCGCGAAATCTTGGATAACCATAAGCAAATTATTCAAGACCTGAAATGGAATCACCCCCAGACAAAACTGGTCATCCAATCTATCTTGCCCCATCAAGGGCCACAGGCGACTTGGGAACAGAAAGAACGTCTTTTATCGGTCTCGAATGAACGAATTCGCCAACTGAATCAACACCTTTGGGCCCTAGCTCAGTCCCACGGAGTATATTATCTTGATTTATATCCCCTGTTTGCAACTGCACAAGGGAGTCTACGGGCTGAGTTAACTACTGATGGCTTACATCTGAATCATCAAGGCTATTTGATTTGGAGTACGGCTATGCAAATGTTCAGCCAACATTACCTAGACTCTCGCCAGGGCTATCCCTAACTCACAGACACTCTATTAATCCATGGATACTAAAGCCTTTTCTAGCACGCTCAAAAAATCTGACAATTACCATCGCAAAGGGTTCGGTCACAAAGAGGAAGTGACTGAGTTAATGAACACGGCATATCAAAGTCCCCTGGTGCAACAGTTGCGCGAGAATAACTATACGCTCACTCAGGGAAAGGTAACCATCCGATTGGCTGAGTCCTTTGGATTTTGTTGGGGAGTGGAACGAGCAGTAGCCATGGCTTATGAAACTCGCGAACATTTCCCCACGGAAGAGATCTGGATTACCAATGAGATTATCCATAATCCAGATGTTAATGACCATTTGCGCAAGATGAATGTGCAGTTTGTTCCGGTTGAAGGAAATACTAAAGATTTCTCGGTGGTGAACTCAGGAGATGTGGTGATTTTACCTGCTTTTGGCGCAAGCGTGCAGGAAATGAAGCAGCTCTATGACAAGGACTGTAAAATTGTGGATACCACTTGCCCCTGGGTATCTAAGGTCTGGAATACAGTAGAAAGACACAAAAAGAAAAGCTACACTTCGATTATTCATGGTAAATATAAGCACGAGGAAACTGTAGCCACAAGTTCCTTTGCAGGAACCTATTTAATTGTCCTGAATATGGCAGAAGCAGAATATGTCTGTAACTATATTCTTCATGGGGGAGATAAGACGGAGTTCTTAGAAAAGTTTAGTCGAGCTTGCTCGGAAGGGTTCGATCCTGACCGAGATTTAGTTGCGGTGGGAATTGCCAATCAAACCACCATGCTCAAAAGTGAAACGGAACAGATTGGCAAGTTGTTTGAACATACCATGATGAAAAAATATGGCCCTGATACCTTGACGGAGCATTTTCATAGTTTTAATACAATTTGTGATGCCACCCAAGAGCGCCAGGATGCCATGTTAGGCTTGGTGGAAGAATCCATGGATTTGATGGTGGTTATTGGTGGCTTTAATTCATCGAATACGACCCATTTACAAGAAATTGCGATCGCCAGAGGCATTCCTTCCTATCATATTGATGGGGGCGCTCGCATTTTAGCCGATAATCGCATTGAACATAAACCGTTGGATGGGGCGATCGCCATTGCTGACCATTGGTTACCTTCTGGTGAGATTGTAATCGGTATTACTTCTGGTGCTTCCACTCCTGATAAGGCGGTGGAAGAGGTCTTAGAAAAGATTTTTGCTGCTAAAGCGTAGAGCGCTACGCGCTAGGGAATAGGGAATAGGAAAAACCCAGTTTTTTCCTATTCTTGAACGATCCATCAATTGTGTTATCCCATTGCCCACTGCTTACTGCCCATTGCCCTATAAAAAACAGGGGTAATATACCAACTCCCCCTGTTTTTGTTAATTGAGGAATGACTTATAGCGCTACGCGCTAGGGAATAGGGAATAAGGGCGGAGAATGCGATCAACCCTTGCTTTCGATGATCGATGAGGACTCTCAGTGCGTAGCGCTAGAGTTGGCATCAGACCTAATCTTTAATTTTTAATTTTTAATTTTTAATTGCTTTGAATTCTGGAGAGAACAGATGGCTCAAAAGAATGACACCCCAATCTTAGTGGTTGCCCTGATTGTGTGTTTGGGCGTAGTGGGT
Source organism: Roseofilum sp. Guam (assembly GCF_017746735.1). Classification (NCBI taxonomy): domain Bacteria; kingdom Bacillati; phylum Cyanobacteriota; class Cyanophyceae; order Desertifilales; family Desertifilaceae; genus Roseofilum; species Roseofilum sp. Guam. Next base: position 18,529 of record NZ_JAGHZN010000051.1, read on the forward strand.
TTTGGTTTATGGTGGTTTCTGAATCGGACAGAGGTGCAGGTCGCCAGTTCCCCTTCACCGGAAATGGTAGATTTTCAAGTAGAGGAGTGGCTTAGTACTGGAGAGCGGTTGTTAATTACACAAGGGGCAACCCTCCAGAAACGGAGTGCAGTCGCTCAGATAGCGCAAGGAAAATGGGAAGAGGCGATCGCCAATTTAGAATACTCTTTAAACCTCAATCGTAACGATCCTGAAGCGCTGATCTATCTGAACAACGCCCGCATTGCTGGGCAAACAGCCTATACCCTGGCTGTATCTGTCCCCATTACCACCCAACTTAATGCTGCCCAAGAGTTACTGCGCGGTGTAGCTCAAGCACAACAAGAGATGAATGAACAGGGAGGAATTCAAGGAACTCCCATACAGATTTTAATTGCTGACGATGCGAATAATCCAGATGCTGCTGTTGAGATTGCCCAAAAATTGGTAGCTGACGATCGCATTTTGGCAGTCATTGGTCACTATAGTAGTGGGGTAAGTCTGGCGGCTGCTTCTGTATACGAAAATGGGCAATTGGTCATGATTTCTCCTACGTCTACTTCTGTAGAGTTGTCGGGGAAAGGCAATTATGTTTTCCGCACTGTTCCAAGCGATCTCTTTTCAGGAACAACTCTCGCGCGCTATTTGCTTCAAGATCTACAAAAACAAAAGGTAGCTGTATTTTTTAACTCCACCAGCAATTATAGTCAATCCCTCAAAGATAGCTTTACTACCGCCCTATTTGCGGATGGCGGTGAGGTAGTCACCGAGATAGACTTTGCCAGCTTCATGTTTAATCCGAGTCAGGCGATTGAAGAGGTGATGGCTCAAGGTGCTGAGGCGATTTTACTTGCCTCGGATTCTACGGTATTCCCTGATGCTCTTGATGCGATCATTATTAATAACCATAAATTACCTCTCCTGGGAGGCGATAGTTTATACAGATCTGAAGTCTTAAAAGCAGGACGAGCAAAAGCAATGGGGATGGTTGTTGCTATCCCTTGGGATTTTGTCGCCAATGCCAACTCTGCTTTTGCCCAAAGCAGCCTCCAGTTATGGAGCGCACAGGTGAATTGGCGCACTGCCTTAGCCTATGATGCGGCTCAAGCGCTGTTAGAGGCGATCTCTAGCGAAGAACCGAGTCGTTCCAGCATCCAAAAGGCTCTTGTGGCTCCAGATTTTCAGGTCAATGGTGCATCGGGAACCATTCGGTTTCTGCCATCGGGCGATCGCAATCAAGCCCTCCAGTTAGTACAAGTTCAACCTGGCGATCTCACCGGATTCGGCTATGATTTTGTTCCCCTAGTGGGATTTAAACCAGAACAATAATGATTCCTCTACTGTTGTTAATTGAGGATGAATACTCATTGGTTAAACATCTGTAATCAATCACTCAAGAAAATGCCTGAAAAATCAGTATTATTTGAAGCGATAGAAGCAGGGGATTCAAGGACTGTTCAATCCCTCATCAAAAGTGGAGTTGACCTAAGTCAAAAAGCACTGAATGGCTGTAGTCCAATGCAAGTAGCTGTTGCATTGGGTCATTTAGAAGTTGCCCAAACCTTGTTGAGTGCAGGTGCAGAAATTGATTGTTTAAACGAACATATATTCGGTAGAGCTGTTCATTATCAGCGGCTAGATATTATCTGCTTCTTGATTGAAATGGGAATAGATGTCAATTTAAGATTTATAGAAGATGAAGAAAGAACAGCTTTAATCGAAGCTACAGCAGTCGGTAATATTGATATTGTTAAGAAACTGGTAGAGTCTGGGGCTGATGTCAATGCTATCAGTCGTCAGAATGAATATGCATTGATGAACGCAGCTTCTAAAGGATGTCAGGAGATATGTAATTATCTAGCTCCTCTGACTTCACCGGAACTACGAAAGTGGGTAGAAAAACTACATCCACAAATGGTTCCAAGCGAGGCACCTAGAAAAATTGATATTCTGAGTCATGTGAGAAAGAGTGTTCGACGTTACAACCGTCGCCAATCAAAAAAATGACTGATGCGAGATCGGGAAACTCAGACTTCTATTGCTCTGATGCTTAGTCTAGAAGAACAGGGCAATAATTTAGGGTTGTCTAATTCTCCATGTCTTGAGCATCTCCCCATCCCTGTTTCTACACTATGTGGGAATCAACTCCCCAGGACGTAACCTTGACCATTTACCCTGTTCTTGTTTAAAACTCTCACATCCAACCACATCCCATTCCATCTCAATGATCTCTCCCTGGTGGCGGATATTGACATTAATTTCAGGGTTGATGGGTTCAAAATCCGGATTTTCCGTCAGATGGGGTTGTTGGTGTTGACCTTCCACGGCATGATAGGTAAGGCAACGGTCTACATATTCGCAATTGACACAAATGCACATAAGCCAACATCAAGCTAAAACATCACAATAGAAAAAGAGAAGGATAAAGTATGCTCCTCTTCCCTCATACCAATTCTCGATCGGTTTGGGCTTAACCATTGGCTGAGAGTAACTTACCTGGAATTGGTATCCCTCTGCTAATCTAACCTATTCCTTCTTGAGATTGCCCAAATGTGTTCAGATTGTAATTCACCATGCTTGACTTAACCGGTGCAGCTCTTAGTCCAGAAACCTGGCCTTTTGATTTAGAATGGCTTCCCGAAGAAACCTGTTTAGTGGGGGGAGCGGTGCGCGATAGCCTGCTGAAACGGCAACGGGATTATCTGGATCTGGATTTTGTGCTGCCGGAAAAGGCTGTAGAAACGGCGCGTCAGATTGCTAAATTCTATGATGCGGGGTTTGTGGTGTTGGATGCCAGGCGGCAAATTGCGCGGGTAGTGTTTGAAAATGCCACAGCAGATTTTGCCCAACAGGAGGGAGAAATCCTACATCTTGATTTAAAGCGGCGGGATTTTACGGTTAATGCGATCGCCTATAATCCGTTTACCCAGACCTTAATTGATCCATTGGAAGGCTGTCAAGATTTACAGCGCCAACTCATCCGTATGGTATCGGCAAAAAATTTGGCTGACGATCCCCTGAGGCTGCTACGAGCCTATCGCCAAGCGAGTCAATTGGGGTTTACCCTTGACCGAGAAACGCAAAACACTCTAATCCGGTTAGCACCAAAGTTGCGTCAGGTGGCAGCCGAACGGGTACGGATGGAGTTAGGGTATTTACTGAATTTGCCCTCGGGAAGTGAAGCGCTGGAAAAGGCTTGGAAAGATGGAGTGTTAACAGGTTGGTTTCCTCATAGCTGTGCAGAGCGGGTGACTCAAGTCCATCAAGTAGATTGGATTGCAGAGGAATTGAGCGATCGCTGGCCTCAATTACGAGAACACTTTAATCAACCTATTCTCGCCAGTCAACCCACCAATCGGATCAGTTTAGCTAAACTGATTCTGTTTATCTCCCCAGAAGTCCAAAACGCTGAGGCAGAACTAAAATCCTTGAAATTGAGCCGTGCTGAAATTCGAGCGGCGATCGCCGTTTTGCAACGCTTATCGGATATTCTGTACCCGCAGCAGATGGACTTACGAGACCAGTATTTTTTCTTTCAAGCGATCCGTTCCGTTTTTCCGACGCTGATGCTGTTAGCACGGGTGAGAGGGGTGGCTCTGGAGGCGATCGCGCCGTTGTGCGATCGCTACCTCAATTCCAACGATCCTGTCGTTTATCCCCAACCTCTGATCGCAGGTAATACCTTGATTGAATCCCTTAATTTATCCAAGGGTAAGTTAATTGGTCAATTATTAACCGAAATTCAGATCGCCCAAATTGAAGGCAAGGTCAGCACCCAAGCAGAGGCGATCCAGTTTGCCCAACATTGGCTTAAACTCGTTAAACCTTAGAATCCCTTCGTCAATCGTTAGGAAGCCAGTAGCTCAGAGCTAATGGTTACCCCTCTTCTGTAACTGTTGAAAATTCTAACGGATTTCCAACAGTTACAGCCGGCGATCGCGTTTAGATTTGCAAATAAATTCTGGTTAAAGTTTAAGCTTAGCCATAAAATCAACTCAGTTGCTAATACCGTATTCCCCATTCATGCATAGTATCCTCAAAGTTGTCGATCGCATCCTAGACACCCGTCCCGATACCCTCGACTTTCGCGACCAACTCTACGAAGCGACCCTAGTAGATGTTCCGGCTCGCATCGACCTGGAAGAATACAGGAAACTGAATATTCCCATTCTGGATCAAGGACGGGAAGGGGCTTGTACTGGGTTTGCCCTAGCTACAGTTGCCCATTATTTGCTGGCGAAACGCTACGGGTTAAACAATCTGACTCCAGTTAGCCCCTGGATGTTGTACGCTATGGCCAAGCGCTACGATGAATGGCCGGGAGAAGACTACGAAGGATCGAGTGCCAGAGGAGCCATGAAAGCCTGGCATAAACACGGAGTTTGTAGCGATCGCCTCTGGACCCATCGCTCTGGAAAAGTGAAACGAGACCTGACGGGAACTCAAGCCTCGGATGCATCCCAACGCCCCCTGGGAGCCTATTATCGGGTGAATCATAAGGACTTGGTTGCCATGCATAGTGCGATCTCCGAAGTCGGAATCCTTTATGCTACGGGACTCGTCCATGAAGGCTGGGAAAGAATCGACTCAGATGGCGCGATCCCCCTCAAAGAAACGATTCGAGGCGGCCATGCCTTTGCTCTAGTGGGCTATGATGAACGGGGCTTTTGGTTCCAAAACTCCTGGGGCAATACCTGGGGCAAAAATGGCTTTGCCCTGATCACCTATGATGATTGGCTGCTTAACGGAACCGATGTTTGGGTCGCGCGTTTGGGGGTTCCGATTATCCTCAATAATCCCATTCCCAGAAAATCTCAGCCACGTAGTAGTCAGCAAAAAACCAGTGCTATCTATGCAAATTTGCGTCCTCACTTAATCAGTATTGGTGCAGATGGGGCATTAAGCGACAATGGAACCTATGCAACCTCCTCTGAAGCTGTCCAGAGAATTTTAACCGAAGACTTTCCCCAGATGAGCGCATCTTGGCAGAAAAAACGCCTCTGTCTATTTGTCCCAGGGGGTTTACAGTCGAAAGACCAGGTGGTTGAAGCGATGACCAACTTGCGGCAAGTCTTCCTCAATCAAGAAATTTATCCCCTTGCTTTCCTCTGGAATAACGAGTATGGTGCAACGTTAACGCAGATTCTGCAAAATGGCTTAAAGCAGCGCCGACCCGAAGGTACAGTAGAAGATAATCAGGATTTTATGCTCGATCGCCTCGATGATGCCCTAGAACCGCTTGTCCGTCCAGAGGGAAGTCTTCAATGGAGTGTGTTGAAAACCAAAGCCTTACAAGCAGCGAAAATCTACAATGGGGGAATACGCTTAATTTTGCAATTTATCGATCAATTGCAAAAACAAGAGCCGAATCTAGAAATTCATCTCGTTGGTCATAGTTTAGGCAGTTTGCTCTTAGAACCCTTGGTACAACTGTTAACCACAGACGGTTTAATTAGCGGTTCCCTCCTGGGGGGAGATGTGGGCTATGGTCAGGCGATCGCCTCCTGTACCCTCTGGGCCCCTGCTTCCACTCTATCAGCGTTTCATGAAAGTTATGGCCAGGCGATCGCCAACAACAAAATCGGCAAATTTACCCTATTTACCCTCACTGATGAAGCGGAAAATAATGACCAATGTGCTAACATTTATCACCGCTCTCTACTCTATTTGATCGCCCATAGCTTAGAAGAAAAACCCCGAATTCCCTTTTCGCCCACCCATGCTCAAGGAACGGCGATCGCCGGAATGGAGAAATTTATCCGCCAAGATGAACAACTCCAAAGTTGGATCGCCTCTGGCAAAGTGGATTGGATTTTAGCACCCAATACCGGTTCCCAAGGCGCTCAATCCCATTGTGCCGCCCGCACCCATGAAGGCTTTTCCCAAGATCCAGCCACCTTAAGAGTGACCTTAGCTCGTATTCTGGGAGAACCCGAAATGGAGGAGAGCGAAGACACTCAAGAGTAGGCGATCGAAGGGCACAAGGTTGAGCAGATCTGATTAACTCTCTTCCGGAGGATGCCAACCGGCTGAAACCCAAGCTTGTCTTACAGCTACAGCATAGGGATTATCTAATTTTAAGGCGATCGCTGTCGCTCGCCCACAGGCTGTAATCCCCTGAATCCTTGTGCCATCTTCCGACCAAGTAAAATGGGTTCGCATCAGACTTGAGTATTTTCAGGATAGCGAGAAAATGTAGCTCACCTAGGGCCGAATTCTGGCAGAATCAGACATAGAGTAGTCGAAAACTGGAAACCGTAGGCGATCGGGCTATGGCACGGGTAAGAGTGGAGTGATGTACTCTAACAATTGAGGAATGTATGTTTGAACAACTTGCCAGACTAGATCGAGTTTAACTTCATCATAATCATGGACTAGGCGATCTCGCATCCCGGCAATTTGTCTCCACTCAATTGCCCCATAGCGCTCGCGAAATTCCGGTGAAAGACGTTTGACGACTTCACCAATAATCGTAATTTCATATAAAACCGCCAGTTGTGTTCTTTCATCCTGCTCAAAATCTGCTTCAGTCATATTCTCAGTTAATCGGAGAATTGTGCGACAGAATTTAGCTATATCAAACAAATAGGATTCGTCCCGATTCATAGATCACCTGTGCTGTACTGAGAATATTTTGGCGGCGAATCCAGTTATCACTCTCAATCACTGAGGATTTTTCAATCAAATCAACCTGACGACCTAACCCGTCTTCCAATTGATATTGGATCTTCACCAAATCCATTAGACTCATGCGAGAACGAAAATTAGGGTCAAAGACCACCAAAAGATCGATATCACTATCCGGTTTAAAGTCTTCTCGGAGAATCGAGCCAAATACAGAGAGTTCAACAATACCCCACTGCGGGCAAAAATCAGCGAGTTGTTTCGGAGTAATTCCTAGGCGATCCGAAAGAAGAGGATCAGATATTTTCAGACTCATTAGGCTTTTACCTTAAAATCAAGGTCACATGGGGCCGAATTCTGGCAGAATCAGACATAGAGTAGTCGAAAACTGGAAACCATAGGCGATCGTGTCCATTTCCCCTGTCTTTACTTTAGAGCTAAAATTTCTCACCATCAGTCTATGGCTAGGATTGATCTTCTTGGCTTCGGTCTGGCTGAGTCGTTATCCTTGGGCAAATGCGGAAATCATTCGTAAGGTGGTTCATATTGGCTCAGGAAATGTGATTCTGTTGGCTTGGTTCTTCGATATTCCCGCTTGGGTGGGGATAGCCGCCTCGATTGTATTTAGTGCGATCGCCCTGTTATCCTACTCTTTCCCCATCCTACCGGGCATTAATGGCATCGGTCGCCAAAGTTGGGGTACATTTTTCTACTCAGTGAGTATTGGTCTGCTCATTGCCCTGTTTTGGCCGTTGCATCAACCCTATTATGCTGCTCTGGGCATTTTGATTATGACTTGGGGCGATGCTCTAGCGGCCTTAGTGGGGCAAAATTTTGGCACACATCCCTATTTCCTGGGCACGATTCAAAAAACCTGGGAAGGAACGGCAACCATGTTTGCAGTTAGTTATCTAATCTGTGTCGTGATTTTGCTGCCGGTTTATGGCAATGTGAGCTTGATTTGGATCTCTTCAGCAATCGTTGCTCTGTTTGCCACTATTTTAGAAGCTTTTTCCCGCTTTGGTATTGATAATTTAACCGTCCCCCTCGGTAGCGCGATCCTGGCCTTTGGATTAATGGAAGGCTTAACCCTAGGAGAATTCTATCTCCGTTAACTCTCCCCATGACCTATGCCCCATTGCCCAAATGGTTTCCAAACCTGTAACACTCACACTAGAATCAATACCATGCCCTATGCTTAAATCATGCCTTCACCCGTGAAGTCGCCTAAATCAAAGTCCCAATTGCCCTTGGATCAAGTCCCCGATCCAGAGCAACTTGACAATATTAAAACCCAATTAGATCTGATTTTACTGGCACTGGAGGCCTTGGCGGGGATTGGCTCCGAAGCCATGCTACAAGCAGCAAGTAAACTTAATTTACCAGGAGTTAGAGATCGCGTCAGCTTGTGGCGTTTACGTCAAGCAAGTCCCTTACGCAAAGGGAGTGGCGGCCGGAAAAAATTGGATGTCGAAGAGGCGCGATCGCTCGTGTTAATCTGTTGTGAATTAGCCCAAAATCACCAAGAACGAATTCGCCGTGCAGTCGGACTACTTGAACAACTGACGGCCGAAGATCGCCCCCCACATACGATGTCCCTCCTGGGGGATTATCTCGACACTTTTACCAATACTTATCAAGAGCGAATGCTTGACGGTGAAGATATCTCCCCCGATGAGCTTACCCCCTTAGCCCTCAAACTCCTAATCGATCTGCTCTTTTACTCGAGTCCCGGAGGCCCTCGTCGTCTCTGGTTAGCCCTCCTAGACCGCTCCCTCTGAATTCATTGTTAATGATTAATGATTAATGGTTAATTGATCCCATGAGTTCCTCCGTCATCCGACGCTATACCCCACCCACCTGCACCCTAGAAATTATCGGTCAATCTTCTCCTCTGTCGCGATGGATGAAACAACCGGTAATCAAAAACCTGCGCTTTCGCTTACATTTCGATGACCCACGGAAAGGAACAGAGGCTAAAATTACGGTTAAGGGCGATCGCACCCAACTCGAAAGCCTCTGTGATACGGTTACCACCACCGTTCAAACGCTCCTCACCCAATCTGCTCCAACCGAACCCAAACGCCTCACCCAACATCAACTCAACCTCGGCCCCCTCGGAGAAGATGACAACGACCTCACTGTTACCCTCAGCGCTCTGCAACTGTTCGATCTGGCCACGGCGATCGAACAATATACCTTAGATCTCGTTACTCTCCCTGAAGGAGTTGAAACTCCCAAACCCATCTCTCCACCCAACCCAACCTTAAGATTTGTGGCCAGTTTCCTGCTGGGTCTTGGCATCACCGCTACCAGTGTCATCGTCTTGAAAGACTTGTATCCCTATCCAGAAGCAAGTTTTGAAACGGCGACTCAACCCCAGAGTGAAAAGGAAACTCAAAGTCCAGAGATTGAGGATAATGCCTCGATTGCCCAACAACCCACTCTTCCCTCTGCCCCCCTAGAGGAAGTCCCCTCACCCTCTCCCTCTCCCATGACTTCCGATGAAAAACTACCTCCTCCTCCCCCTGTGGGAGAAACTACCCCTGAATCTCCCGATCCTCCTCCTATTGCCAATGTGACCCCATCCGAACCTCCAAGTATAGCCGCTTCAGCTCCCCCTCCTGCACCCAGTTTTCCGCCACCTGAGCCGGTCTTGAGTGCCCCTACTGAGGGCATCACACTCCCCCCCCCTATTCCTTTAGACGAACCGGAATCAGCGGCTATTTTACCGGCTCCTGAGGCTGAACTCCCCGCCCTTGCACCTGCACCCTCCCTAGAGCGTCCCCCCACAGAACTTGATGATGTAATTCCTCCGACAGAAGCTCAAAGTGCTTCTCCTCCATTAGACCTGAGTGCAAGAGCGGAACGTAATCTATTTGATAATATTCCCCAAGTTGCTGAAGCCCGGCAATATTTTGAACAGCGCTGGACTCCTCCAGAAAGTTTAAATAAAACAATTGAATATAATATTACGCTGAATGTCGATGGCACAGTTCAAGGCATTTCTCCCCTCGGAGAAACCGCAGCAACTTATTTAGATCGCACGGGAATTCCGTTACTGGGTGAACCTTTAGTTTCCCCCCTAGAAAGTACTCTTCAACCTCGCTTGCGTGTTGTTTTTAATCCTGATGGTACAGTACAAACTTTCCTGCAATCTTCTGAATAGGCAATAGGCAATAGGCAATAGGCAATAGGGAATGTCCGATCCTTTGCACTATTTCCCTAGGGCGAAGCACTACATCGCCAGTAAGGGAGCAGCAGCAAGCAGGGTTTGGGTGTAAGGATGCTGGGGATGGGTAAAGATTTCGTGGGTGGTGTTGAGTTCGACAATTTTACCTTGATTCATGACCGCGATGCGATCGCATAAAAATCGTGCTACCCACAGGTCATGGGTGATGAACAGATAGGTGAGTTCAAACTCCCGTTTCAGGTCTAACATCAGTTGTAGCACCTGTACTTGCACGCTGGCATCGAGCATACTGACGGGTTCATCGCAGATCACCAGTTTCGGCCGCGTAATCAGAGCGCGGGCGATCGCCACCCGTTGCTGTTGTCCCCCAGAAAGTTCTCCTGGATAGCGAGAATAGTAGGTTTTTGTGGGGGTTAAACCGACTCTTTCTAGCATCTCTGTGACCCTTGGTTTCGCCGTCTTGGGGGTTTCTAGACCATGAATGAGGAGGGGATCAGTAATGCTCTCACCGACTGTCATGAGGGGATTTAAGCAGGCGTGAGGGTCTTGGAAAACCATTTGCATCTGTTGACGCAGTTGGCGCAGGGATTTACGGTTGATAGAGGTAATCCCATTGCCCAAGAATTCGACCCTGCCAGAGGTGGGTTTAATCAGTTGTAAAATGGTGCGCGAAAGGGTACTTTTTCCACAACCCGATTCTCCGACAAGTCCTAAAATTTCCCCAGGATAGAGTTTAAAGTTGACCCCATCCACGGCTTTAATTACGGTTGCGTTTCGGGTAAACAGTTGTTGGATTAAATTGCTCTCTAAACTGTAATGTTTGTTCAGATCATCCACTTGAAGTAAGGGTTGCTTTTCGGGGGCAGTCGTCACTGCTTTGGTCTCGATCGCGTGAATATGGAGTGCCGCTTCCAGCAAAGATTGGGTATACTCCTGTTGGGGATGAAAGAGTACTTGTTTGCTCAGATCGCGCTCAATTAACTTCCCTTGATACATCACTGCAATTTCCGAGCAGTATTCCCCCACTAAGGCTAAATCGTGGGAAATCAGCAATAACCCCATTTCCCGCTCGGCACATAACCGGGTTAATTCCTGTAGAATTTGGGCAGAGACGGTTACATCTAAGCTGGTCGTGGGTTCATCGGCAATAATCAGCTTCGGATTTAATAATAGCGCTAAGGCGATCGCCACCCGCTGACGCATTCCTCCGCTAAACTCGTGGGGATATTGAGACCATCGGGGAGCAGGAATACTAACGGTTTCCAAAACAGCGATCGCCCGATCCTTGGCTTCCCGATAGGATAAAGACTGGTGAGACTGGAGGGTTTCCACACAATGATCGCCAATCGTCATCAAAGGATCGAGACGAGTCATGGGATCTTGGAAAATGAGCGCGACTTCTTCTCCTCGAAACCGTTGGAGTTCCTCTTCGCTTAACCCTAAAACCGATTTTCCCTCAACTTGAATGTCTCCTTGCACCTGGGACTGGGACGGCAACAGGCGCATAATGGCTCGTCCCAGGGTCGATTTCCCACACCCCGACTCCCCCACCAAACCCAGGCGATCGCCCGCTTTCAGAGTCAAGGAGACCTCGCTAACGGCCCATTCTGAATGGGGATTATAGGCGATCGATAACTGGTCAAGCTGTAACAGAGGTGGAGTCATGGTTTATCGCGCTTCGTGTTGGTCATCGGTCATTGGGATCTAGTTTAGTTTTACAGTACTTCACGTGGCAGAAGGGGAACGGGGAATGGGGAAACTATTTTTAGTCCTAGGATTAAATTATTCCATCTCCCTCATTAAAAATCATTGCCGCTCAACAACGTTTGGTAATATTTCCAGTGCATTTGAGCAGAATTATCCCAAGTATAGCGAGAGAGAATCGATCGACTGTTTTGGATTAATGATTTTCTGGTTTCTGGATCGATGCTTCGTTTCATGGCAATTGCAATCTCATTGACCTGTTCGGCATCCACTAAAAGAGCTTGTTCTCGCGTGAGAAACTCAATAAAAGGAGGCTGATCGCTAGTAATCACGGGCAGTCCTGATGCGATCGCTTCCATCACCACCAAACCCCAGCCTTCTTTAACTGAGGGAAAGATAAAAGCATCGGCACATCGATAGAGAACCGGCAGATCGCGATCGCCGATCGCGCCTGGTAAAAGTAGCGCTTTCCCTTCCTCTATTCCAAGTCGTTTGACTTCTGCAAAAAAGCGATCCTGATAATCCGAATAATCAAACAGGGTCAGTCCTCCAGCAATAATCAATTGCGCTTGTGGAAACTCAGGTAAAACTTGGGCAAATGCCTGTAAGATCCGAATTGAATTTTTGCGCGGTTCTACCCCACCAATATTGAGAAAAATAGGGTGTCCAACGATCCCTAAACGCTTTTTCAAACTGTTTTCTGAACCCTCTTTGAGCGCAGAAAAGCGCTGGGCATTGACTCCATTAAAGACCACGGGTGCATCAATTTTATATAATCGTTGTAATTCTTGCTGCCAGTAACGACTGACGCAGATACAGCGATCGCTCAGTAAAATTGATTTTTCTTGACAAGTTTGTAAATAAGGGCTGGTGTAATTGTCAATATGATGGACAGTGCGCAGAATGTAAGGAATGGAATAGCCTTGCGATCGCAGCCTCACCAAAGCATTGGCACTGATACAGTCCTGAGCATGGTAGATATCATAATCGTCTTCATGTTGACTGAAGTAATTGACATACTCTTGAATGCGCTGTTCTACCACACCATCAATAGTCTGGGGAGGGGGCTTGGTGGGGACTAAACGATAATTACAAGTGAGAGGACGGCAAAAATTCCCCCCATCTTTATTCAGAGCAAAGATGCAAACCGAGAGTCCCCTGTGATCGAGAGCTTCGGCTAATTCCATGGTATGAATTACGCCACCGCGAGGTTTTGTTGAGTACGTTAAAAGGGCAACTCGCATAATAGACAATAGCTTGCATTGCTTAGGGTTTAAAATTTTAAGCCTGTTCCCTGTTCCCTAACCTCCACCGATCGCGTTTTCAGCAAACCCTAATTCACGATCAATGTAACACTGTTGGTTATTGCGTAAAATAGTTTTACGAGCCAAGTGCAGCTTGCTCAATGAGACCCGTGTAGCTTGGATTAAAGGTCTGTTGGGTACTAGCAATATGGTTAGCCAGATAAGTCGCATCCCGTGCTATTCCAGAAAAGCGACCCGAACCCCAAGTATACAGCCAAGGTAAACCGAGGAAATATAATCCTGATACTGAGGTTATTCCGCGATCGTGACCGGGATAGCCTTTACCATCAAAGATGGGCATTTCGATCCATTCATAGTTGGATGTATAGCCCGTACACCAAATCACTGTACTAATGTTGGCATCGCGATAATTTAACTGCAATACTTCGGTTTTGGGTTCCCATACCGGTTGATAGGGCGTTTCGATGGGAGCCGAAATATTATGCTTCTCAATAAAACCGTCAATGGTACGTTTAATGCTTTCAGCCACAGCATCGGCAGCATCTAAATTTTCCTTGAGATTACCTCGCAATTGTAGGCGATCGCCCTCAATATCGACCAGATGTCCGTAAAGTTTCATTCCTTCTGTGGCAAAATGTCGCAGATCGATTTCTCGCCCGCCCCCTCGCCCGGTAACATAATGATTGGTTTTGGTACGGACTTTATGCTTATCCGGATGCTGGTCGATAGAAAGGTCATAATATCCCATTTTATCGAGCCAATCTACCACATCTTTCCCGCGATATTTCCGAGGGGAACGAGGTGCGCCACCTACACACAAATGCACGGGTTTGCCCGCAAGATGGAGATCTTCGGCAATTTGACAGCCAGATTGTCCCGTACCAACAATTAAAATTTCTCCATCGGGAAGAGATTCAGGGTTTTTATATTCTGAGGAATGGATTTGTTTGATCTGGGCAGAAAGACGCTCTGATAAGGCAGGAATTTTAGGACGATGGTAACCTCCTGTGGCAATGACAACGGCATCGCAAGTAAATTCGCCAATGCTGGTTTCTAAGGTATATTGTTTGCTATTAGGACGATGCAACCGTTGCACTTCTACGCCTTCTTTAATCAGAGGATTGAACGATTGGGCATAATCTTGGATGTATTGCACAATTTGATCTCGTTGCATAAATCCATGCGGATCGTTTCCTGGGTAAGTATATCCGGGTAATGTGCATTGCCAGTTAGGAGTAACTAAACAAAAGCTATCCCAGCGTAGCGATCGCCAAGAATAGCCGATCTGATTTTTTTCAAAAATAATACAATCAATTCCTCTCTCTTGCAGACAATAACTCATGGAGAGTCCAGCTTGTCCTCCGCCAACAATTGCTACTGAATAATGGGTCTTCATCACTAAATTCTCCATCAATAAATGCTTCAGGATTACGATCGTGATTCTAGTCAGCGATCGCATTAATACCTAACATTGCCCTGTTTGCCAGAGTAGATTCTGCTTGAGTGGTTTCTTGTATGCCTGGCTACAGAATTTCCAGGTTTGATGCTAAGAATAGGGGCACTTGCCACGAGTTGATTTCTACAACGAAGCCATAACATTACCCCTATCTATTTCCATAGGTAAAAAGCGATCGGGCTGGCCTCAACAATGTTTCCAGCTTTACAGAATTCGGCGTAATTTTGGGAATCAATGGAATAGCGCAACTCCTTAGCCTTACTATGTCCGATCCAAGTCCCAATCTGTTGAATGTCCCGCGATTGCTCTTCGATTTGCACCAAGCCAATCGGATTGCCCAAAGTATTTATGGCTGTTTAGATGCTCGAGAAATTGCCAATCGAGTCACGCAAGAACTGGTTGAACAGTTTAATTGTAGGTTAGCCCGAATTTGGCTGGTAGAACGTCAGTTTTCTCATCTCAAACTGGTGGCTTCTTCTGGGTTATATACCAATACCGATGGCTGTTTCGGACAAGTGCCGATGGGAGCGTTTAAGGTCGGGAAAATCGCGCAAAATCGCGTGTCTTTTTTAAGTAATAATCTACCGGATGAACCTTGGGTGAAGGATCGAGATTGGGCTATTCATCATGGCATTCAAGGATTTGCCGGGTATCCTTTAGCCACCCCAGAAACGGTAGTTGGAGTATTAGCAGTGTTTAGTTGCGAACCTCTAGCCCCAGAATTTTTAGAGATATTATTGAGTTTGTGTACGACGGTGACGGTCGCTTTGGGGAATGCGATGGAATTTGAAAAATCGCAGCATTCTAAGCCGGCCCAGCGATCTCCGTTCAACTTGCCTTCTCCTATGCTCTCGGATCGCTTGGCACATATCTTACAGCGCGTGCCCTTAAAATTAGTGGGGACAGAGCGATCGCTACCCATCTCGTTCACCTATCTATTCTTACGTTTGGCGGAAGTCGTGCAGCAGCTCAATTGCATGACTTGTTCTTTAATTTACGAACAAGAGTTTGCGATTTTGCGATCGATTATACCGGTTTCTGAGGCGATCGCCCTGGAAGAGAACAGCCTACAAGATAGTTTCCTGCCTCACGAGATCGAGCATATTTCCTTTGCTAGTACCTGTTTGGGAGGACGATTAGAAGCAACTTTAGACAGTCCCCAAACCATTCTCCAAATTGCTCTGCAACTCCCCTATGCCCAAGAGCCAAACCCTATTCGCGTGCGGGTTAATATGCGATCGCCGGCTTTGCAATTTGCCTTTTCGCAAATGGTTGTTGCTGCCGGGTTTAGTCTATGCGTGACTCCCTCAAAAAAGATCCCTTTAATTAGCGATCGCAGTAGTTTAATTCATGAAAGTCAGTATGTAGTTTGGGTGCAGCACGATAGCCCAATTATTCCCAAAACCGTGAAAGCGAAAATCGACTTAGAAACCCATCCCACACAACTCAGGCAAGCGATTGAAACGATTATGAGTGGAGAAATCTGGGGAATTGAAGATGACACGCAAACCCAACCCACCCTATCCGTACGAGAGCGAGAAGTGATGAAATTGCTGACCCAAGGATTGCGCGATCGGCAAATCGCGAATCGGCTTTATATTAGCGAAAGTACCGTTAAGTTTCATATTAACAATACTTTAGCCAAACTCAAAGCCAAAACACGGATGCAGGCTCTCTATCAACTAATGCAAAATGCTTGGTTTGACGATTGGCGTTAAAATATCGAGACTAATACCAATACCTTCGCCAATTTGCTCAGGAAGCGTTAGAAACAGAAGTCTTGTGAATGCGGCCTAAAGAGCTAATGCGTGCAAAAATCTGAGTCAATAAAACTGGCTCAGGTTTTTCCGGAAGCAGTTTAATCATTTCTTCCAAATATTTATAAGCCCGA